>CALMMX010000224.1 GCA_937868545.1 uncultured Bacteroidota bacterium | reverse complement strand
TCATGCCAATAGGTGCATAAGTTGTACTTAAATTTTTTGAAGATGTTAGCACAAATTCATCAGCATCAGTAATGCTTGGATTATTTGCTCTAACAGCAATTTCAATGGTTTCAGATGTTAATTCACCAGCACCTTTAGCAGTAATTTTAATCTTTGAAACCCCTAAAGCATCTTTTACTTTTAATTTAAAATTAATCACCTTGTCGCCAATTTCATTAAAACTAACGGTTTGCGAATTACCACCAATTACTTGGGTAAATTTATCTGTGCCAATTGTAATAACTGCCTGCTTCACTTTTTTCTCCATTGCAAAAACAGTAACTGGTAAATCTACTTCTTCGCCAGGACCAAGCACACGAGGTAAAGTTGATAAAATCATTAATGGTTTTCTAACTGGAACAGCTTTCTCGGAATTGCCATATGCTCCTTCATAACCCGCTACAACCATTATCCTAACAGACCCTACATACTGTGGTATATTAATTTTATGAGATGCCGTTTCACCTTTCTTTAAATGAAATGGGCCAACAAATCTCACCATTGGCTTAAAACGCTGCGCGCTATTCTCCGGTTTAGCATTTGCTGCATCATCCCCACCAATAGACAATATGCGTGACATGGCATTGCCAAAAGCCCCAATTACATTGTCATAAATATCCCATGTTTTAACTCCCAAGGCCTCTTTAGCATAAAATACACTCCAAGGGTCAGGTGTTTTAAAACGAGTAATATCTAATAAACCTTCATCTACAACGGCGAGTGTATACGCCATTTCTTTTCCATTTTCCTCACTTACTTTTACAACCGCTTCCGATTCTGGTTTCCAAACAGACTCTGTTTTTATAATTGGCTTCAAAATAGTGTTTTCATCTTTTATCATTAATGAAGCCACGCCATATAAACGAATAGGTAAATCATTTTTTGTTTGTGCATGCGGTTGTATTAAATGAACAAACACATAAATATTTGGCGTCATTTCTTTTGTTACAGTAAACTCATATTCTGTAACACCCGTTTTAGTTTCTATCCATTTACTCAGTAATGTTTTACTGCCATTTTCAATGTTTATTAAAGCTTTTCCACCTTGTGGACTAGGTATTAATACCTTTGCTTTATCACCAACCTTATACTCATTTTTATCAGTATTAACAGTTAATACATTACTTCCTTCATTTCCTTTAGGTGATTTTCCAGCCCAGCTTGGCCAATCAATAAATACAACTTTACCACAAGCGTGGCCACTTTCGTTATCTTTTACATAAACTAAATATCTTCCCCATGATGGACGATTAACTCTTAAATTAAAACTAGCTTTACCGTTTACAGAACTAATTTGTTCGCTGTAAATTGGCTCATGGTAATTACTTCCAATGTATGATGATAAATCTTGATTGTAATTATCCCACCACCAGCGCCAATTTAATTTATATACTTTTACTTCAATATTTGAACGAGAAGTTGGTTTACCAAATTCATCAAGTGTAGCAATTTGAATTTGATGATTAATATCCGTTTCTAAATACGAATCATTTTCTTTTGCTTGCGGAACTTTAACACCAACATAATTTGTAAATGGCGAAACAGGAATAGTAAAACGATCTGTGCTAAATGAACCCCCTTCTTCAAACGCACGAATAGTAAAGTTTGCAGCTAAAAAACCAGGTGCATTTTTAGTATCGCTCAATTGAGCCTCAACAGCCGTTTGCCCAGTTTCATTAGTTTTACCAGTAAAAATAGTTTGAGTTTCTGAATAAAAATTCTGTGCAGGATTATCAAACACATATTCTTTATAGCCTTTAAATTCAGTTGGAATTTGAGTTAAAGAAACGTCAATTTTTGTATCTAAATTTTTACCTGGTGCACCATGCAGCCAGTTAACAAACAAATCACTTTTTAAGACTAAATCAGAACTATAAATTTTCTCTTTTTTATAATCTAAATTTATTTTCAACCTATTTGGCATTATGGTTTCTATCCTAATGTTTTTAGTAAACACAGCACCACCTACTTTTACTTTTGCTAAATAAACTCCTGTAGGAGCAGCATTTTCGGTTCTGGTAGAAAATTTATAAAAACCATCAACATTAGTAGTGCGTGTTATTTTTTGGACTAACTGGCCTTGTGGATTTGTAAGTTCTAAACTTGCCGGATAATTTTCTGGCAGTTCTTTTGATTTACTTTCTAAGATAAAAGATAAATATAAACTATCTCCTGGGCGCCAAACACCACGCTCTCCATAAATAAATCCTTTAACTCCTTTTTGAATTTCTTCACCATCAACTTCAAAAGCACTTAATGATAAGGAGGTCCCATCTTCCAATTTTAAATACGTTCGTTCCGAACCAAATTTTGCTATTATTACAAAAGGTTTTTGTTTTGTGTTAATTACGCACATTCCCTCAGCATTTGTTGTAGCTTCTTTTAGTTTTTGTTGTTGAAAATCATACGCTTCAATCGTTACATTTGATAATGGTTTTGTTGTTAATATGTCTGATGTAAAAATACTGATATCGCCATTATTACCACGTTTAGCAACCAAACCAATATTAGTAGCTAAAATGTTTCTTGTAATAGATTTATTATTATAATACGCTCTTGAACAAGGATTATTTCTTTCCGAATAATCATAATAGTAATAATCATCGCCATAATCATCATAGTATCCGTAATAATCCCAATCTTTTTCTTCGTCATCATTTTCTGATACAATTGGCTCATCGCCAGATGTAGTAGTATCACCAGAACAACTATAAATAGAATAATTTTTATTAAAACTAATTTTTACATTATATAGTGCACCTGGTTCGGTTTTAATTAATGAAGATAAATCAATAGAATATTTATTCCATTTGTTGCGCGCAGGATTTCCATTAACTTGCAAAGGAATTTTTTTCTTCACAATTAATTTTCCTACTCTGCGTAACTGCTCGTTTCCTTCTAAATTATTAATTTGCAAAAATTGCAACATGTTGTTTTCATAAATACGTGTAATTTTTACATCTACAGCATTTAAATTAACTGCTTCAAACGGAAACAATAAACTGCTTGAGTTTGGCAGTATAACGCCTTTACCAACTAATCGCACATTTGGTTTTAAATCTTCAAAAAACACAACTTTTGTTATAGCTTCTTTTAGAGTTTTACCATTACTATTTTTAATGCCAGAACTTATTACCAAGCTTTTTTCATCAATATAACGTTCGGGAGTATACACTTTAATAACATTTCCTTCAATTAAAAACGTTAGTTTAGATTCCTTAGCTGGCAATGACTCTGCATTATTACCATAATATTCGCTTTCTTCAACAACTGCTGTAGTCCCCGTATTATCAATGGTAATTAAACCATCTAAGTTTTGATTAGGATCCAACTTATCAGAAAATTGTAAACTAATGTATTGATCAGGCTCATTATTAATAATAGTATTCATTAATGAAAAATCGTTTGCACCAGGTATCTCCAACTGCAATTCTTTTGTTTCAATGTCAGCATTTAAAGCTTCTCCATTTAGCGATAAAGTAACTATACCAAGTCCTTTCTTTACATTGTTTATAGTAAAATGATGGGTAGAAGCGTTTTCATGTAACCATACAATTGGTAATGATTTGTCGCCTTGCATAGCAAGAATAGTTTTTTCCAACAAGTTGTTATCAGCAAAATCAGCAGTGTTTAACGTTCCCAACACTTGAAGTTGGTTGTTCTCATCCACTTTATATTCTTCAATAGAAATTTCTAGTGCCTGTTTTATGGTTGTAAAATCAAATTCAAATTTCTTTAAATCATCGCTAACATTCATCACACTTCCTAAATTAAATGTTGCTTGATAGTTTTGATTTGGTTTTAATTTCTCTGTTGGACTAAATTCTATGGTTTTATTATCAAGCCAAGTTATCTTACCATCAATTGCAGGCGAAAATGTAAATAAATTATTATCTACTTGTTTTCCAATTTCAATTTCGGAAACAGTTTCTTCTTGCAACACAATTATTACTTTACTTTCAACAGATACCATCCCTGATGTATAGGCAGAGATGTATTCCTTAAATAATGGATTTACATACTTCGAACTTGTTTTTGCTGAAGTTGAAGTAAAATAAGCTAGTCCACAAATAGACAAAACTGTGATAAGAAACACAGCTAAAATTGATTTTTTTGACATGATAGGGTTTGGAAATTTTATGTAAAATTAATTAAAATAAACACACTAAATCAATCGATTAAATAATATTTATTTCCTACTAAGCCAGTTTTTGATAATTTGTTCGCCAAATTCTGATAATATAGATTCAGGATGGAATTGCACTGCAGAAATATTCAAAGTTTTATGTTTAAGTGCCATCATATTTTCAGCTTTATCATAGGCAGTTGCTTCCAATTCATCCGGAAAATTGTGCTTACTAACTACCCAAGAATGATAGCGCCCAACTAAAAACTCATCAGTACAATCATTAAATAAATAATGTGATTTACTAACTTTTATTGGCGTTGCTTGCCCATGGCACACCGTTGGTAAATTTTCTAAAGTACCACCAAACTCTTCTGCAATTGCCTGCATTCCTAAACAAACCCCCAAAATGCTTTTTGTTGATTTATGCTTTTTTAAGAGCTCAGGCATTATACCTGCATCTTTGGGCAATCCTGGCCCCGGCGATAATAAAATATGACTGTACTTGTCAATTTCAGCCAAACTAATTTCATTATTTCTAACTACATCAAACTCTATATTACTCACTTTTTCAATTAAATGAACCAAATTGTAGGTAAAACTGTCGTAATTATCTAATATAAGTAGTTTGTTGTGCAAAATAGAAGCTCTAAAATCAATAATAATGCTTTAAAATTACGAATAATAAAGAAAATTCAAGCTTTAATAATCGGCACACAATAAATTTAATTAATGTTCGTTCTTTTAACATAATAACCCCTAAAATTGCCTATGAATCAAACCTTTACTCTTGTTTCTACTACTTTTAAATCTACTAAAAACAAGCAACCTGTGTCAAAACAAGTTGACGACTTTGAACCTTCTGATAGCATTATTCAGAATATTTTGAATTATTCAAAATCTTTAACGGTAAAAAAATCAAATTCTGTAGGATTTATCGAAATTGTAGCCAGTTAAACTGATTGTTTTCATGTAACCGTCAAAAAGCTTACATGTTTATTTGCTTACTATATATAATCCCTTATTTTTGCGTTTTATATTATAATACTACAATGGCTCAATTTGAATTAACAATGCCCAAAATGGGTGAAAGTGTTGCAGAAGCAACCATTATAAAATGGACTAAAAACGAGGGTGATTCAATAAAAATTGATGAAACCGTTTTAGAAATAGCTACTGATAAGGTTGACTCTGAAATCCCTTCGCCATTTGAAGGAAAGTTAATCAAAAAATTATTTAACGAAAACGATGTTGTTCAAGTAGGTGCTGTAATTGCTATCATATCAAATGATGCAGGTGCGGCAGTTACAGAAACGCCAGCGGCAGTTGTTACTTCAGCAAGTGCTCAAACAGTTGCTCCAGTTGCGGAAGCTGTTAAAACAACAGAAGCTGTTAATTTTTCAGATTCAGATAAGTTTTACTCTCCTTTAGTAAAAAGCATTGCAAAAGAAGAAGGTATTTCTTTAGCAGAATTAGATTCTATAAAAGGAACTGGTCAAGATGGTAGAGTTACTAAATCAGATATTTTAGCTTATTTACCTAATCGTAACAAAGCAGCTGTAAGCACAGCACCTGTAAAAGAAGACGTAAAACCTGCGGTTCAAAATACTCCAGCAGCTAAATCAAGCATGGGAGTTCCTGATAATACAGTATTGGTTCAACGTCCTGCTGTTTCAGTTGGTGCAGGAGATGAAATTATTGAGATGGATCGTATGCGTAAAATCATTGCTGATAATATGGTAATGAGCAAACACGTATCTCCGCATGTAACTTCGTTTGTAGAGGCAGATGTAACTAATTTAGTTCAATGGAGAGAGAAAATTAAGAAAGATTTCGAAAAACGTGAAGGGGAAAAAATTACTTTTACGCCTTTGTTTATTGAAGCTGTAGCAAAAGCCATTAAAGATTACCCAATGATTAATGTATCTGTTGACCAAACAGGAAGCAAAATCATTAAGCGTAAAAATATTAACATTGGAATGGCTGCGGCACTTCCAACAGGAAATTTAATAGTTCCAGTAATTAAAAATGCTGATACTAAAAATTTAGTTGGAATCACAAAAGACGTAAACGATTTAGCTAATCGCGCAAGAACAAATAAATTGTCTCCAGATGAAATTCAAGGTGGAACATTTACAATTAGTAATGTAGGTAGCTTTGGTAATGTAATGGGTACACCAATTATTTTACAGCCACAAGTTGCAATTTTAGCTGTTGGTACAATTAAAAAGAAACCAGCAGTAATTGAAACGCCTCAAGGAGATGTAATAGCTATAAGACATTTTATGTTCTTATCTTTATCTTATGATCACCGAGTTGTGGATGGTTCTTTAGGAGGTAGCTTCTTACGTAAAGTGGCTGATTATTTAGAAAACTGGGATATTAATAGAGTTTCCTAATAAATATCATATTTAGTATTGTTAAAACCCCCTTTTAGGGGGTTTTTTTATCGTTAAAATTGCACTATTTATCTAAATTATGCTATTTTTGTTTTCTTGTATTTAACACATATAAATCATGCTTTAATCATTTAATTTAATAAAAATGCTTAGCATATTTACATATAAAAAACAATAATTGCATACCATGAAAAAACAAATTTTATTTTTATTAGCTTCACTAAGCTTGGCATTTGGATCAAAAGCTCAGCTTACAAGTGGCTCTTATGCTGACTATTTTAGAGAAGGTTCATTTCTTTTATTAGAAGAAGATTACGACCAAGCGTTAAAAAACTTTTTAACTGCTTATAAAATGGATTCAACATCTGCTAACATTAATTTTAATGTAGGTTATTGTTTAATGAATTCTTCAACAGAAAAAGATGCTGCTGAAGGTTATTTAGCTCGTGCAATAACGAATGTAGTAAAAAATTATCGTCAAGATGAACCAGCTGAAAAAGGTGCTCCTCCATTAGCTCACTTTTATTACGGACGTGCATTACACAATAATTATAAATTTGATGAAGCAGCTGCTCAATACGACATCTTTGAAAAAAATTACGCAAAAGATAGACAAACAAAAGAAGATTTAGCTCACTATAAAGCTCAAACAGTTTACGCAAAAGAGTTACTATCTGCTCCAATAAATGTAAAAATTGAAAATTTAGGCGATAGTATTAATAGCGAATACCCTGAATTTAGTCCTGTTTTAAGTGCTGACGAACGTACAATTATTTATACAACACGTCGCAATACTTCTACTGGTGGCGAAAAAACTCCAGATGGTAGATATTATGAGGATATTGTGATTTCTTATAAAGATGAAAACGGCAAATGGTCATCACCAAAATCTATTAGTCAAAACATTTGTACAAATGGACACGAAGCTTCAGTAAATTTGACTACAGATGGACAAACTTTAATTGTATTTAAAGGAGTTAGTGAGAAAGATGGGAATTTGTATTACAGTAATTGGGATGGTAAAGATTGGAGCTCATTACAGGCTTTTGGATCTGATATTAACTCTAAATATTGGGAATCGCACGCATGTTTAAGTGCAGATAATAATACATTATACTTTGTGTCTGACAGACCAGGTGGATTTGGTGGTAGAGATATTTACCGTTGTGTAAAATTACCTAATGGTAATTGGAGTAAAGCTTTAAACGTTGGTCCAACTATCAATACAAAATATGATGAGGATGGTCCTTTTATTCACCCTGATGGAGTTACTTTAATGTTTGCTTCTAGTGGTCATAAATCTATGGGTGGATTTGATATTTTCTTTTCAACTATTGAAGAAGATAAAAAGTTTTCTGAACCTATGAATATGGGATATCCAATTAATACAACAGAAGATGATATTTTTTTCGTAACCTCTCCTGATGGTAAACGTGGATATTTTAGTTCATCAAAAGATGGTGGATTAGGTGAAAAAGATATTTACACAATGTTTATTCCTGATGCAAAAGAAAAACCATTAGCTTTATTTAAAGGGTCTGTTTTACCAGCACCAGGTGAAAAATTACCAGAAGAGTTAATGATTGTGGTTAGAGATTCTGAAACAGGAGAAATAGTAGGTACATATAGACCAAAAGAAAACGGAACATTTAGTACAATATTACCTCCAAACAAAAATTACAATTTCTCATACCAAAGTAAAGGAGAAGAATTCTACAACGAAGATCTTTATGTGTCGAGCGAAGTAACTTACCAAGAAATTAAAAAGGAAATTAATTTAGAGCCAATTAATTTATTAGGAAAAGTTAAGGTTAAAGACAAAACTGTTGTTTTAAATACAGTTGTGCTTAACAATCCAACAGATAAAAAACCAGTATCTAATGCTAAAGTTACATTAACTGAAAAAAACGGAACAGATGTTAGCTTTAACACTGATGATAAAGGTAAAAAAGATGGTACTTCTCTAGCTTTCGATAAAACATATAGCATATTAGCTGAAGCTGATGGTAAAAAATCTGAATCAAATTCATTTAACACTATTGGCATAAAAGGTAGTAAATCAATTACCCAAATTCTTTATTTAGAAGGAAAACCAACTTCAACAAACAATCAAAATGCTACTGGTGGAGATGCTACATTAAATGTATTGACATTAAATAATAAAAAGAAACCATTGGCAAATGCTAATGTAACGTTGACAGGAAGTGATGGCAGTAAGTACGAAGGAGTGACAGATGCTAAAGGTCGTTTAAAAAACATCCCTTTAACTAAAAATGTAAACTACACTTTAGTTGCTGAAAACAATGGCAACGTGTCATCTAATACAGTATTTAATACTAATAATTTAAAAACTAAAAAAGTATTCGAAAAATCTGTTATTATTAAGCCTTCTGATTTAGCTAATAATTCTAACGGCGAAAATGGTAACAACGGTAACAACGGTAACAATGGAAATAACGGAAATAACGGAAATAACGGAAATAATGGAAACAATACTACTAACTACGGTTGTGGAATTCCTGTAATACATAAACAATTATTCTCTTATGATAAAGATGATGTGAAAGAAATGCAAGAATGGAATAATTTAATTGATGGAATAGTTGCTAAAACAAAAGAATGTAATCCAGAAGTTAAAATTTTATCTAGTGCTTCACAAGTTCCAACGCATGCTTATGCTAATAATAAAGATTTAGCTAAAGCAAGGGCAGAAAAATTAGAAGAAAAAATTAAAGCTGCTGTTACTGCTAAAGGTGGTGATTTAAGCAAAATTAATTTTAAACTAATTTATCAAGTTCGTGGGCCTGTTTACGCAGGAGACTACCAAAACCGCGAAAAATATGGAAAATACCAATACGTAAAAGTTATTGCTAGATAATCCTTTTTAAACCCAAGTAAAAAGCATTAAGCAAATAAGCTTAATGCTTTTTTTATATAAGATTGTTTTTATTAAATTTGAAAATGCAAGCAAAACCCAAAATCAACATTATAGGCGCTGGAATTTCTGGACTTTGTGCTGGTTGCTATTTACAAATGAATGGGTTTGAAACTCAAATTTTTGAAAAACATGATATACCCGGTGGCTTGTGCACAAGTTGGGAAAAAGGCGAATATACAATTGATGGATGCGCACATTGGATTTTGGGTTCTGATAAAGGCAGTGGATTTTATCACATGTGGTCGGAAATTCTAAACTTAGAAAAAATAAATTTCCATCACCATGAAATTAGGATTCATGTTGAAGTAAAAAACACAGCTGATAAATATGGAAGTAAAATTTTTAATGTATATAACGATTTAAATACATTACAAAATTACATGCTTGATTTATCTCCTGAAGATGAACAAGTAATAAAACAGTTTATTAATGATGTAAGGGTTTTACAAAAGTATGAACTTCCACCTTTAATGGATAAATTACCTCTTATACCGTCGATTATTAGAGGGATAAAAATGATGCGCTATTTAAAGTTTTTATTGATTTTAAATAAACAACGGAAAGTAAGCAATTACGATTTAGCAAAAAAATTTAAGAGTCCATTTTTAAAAGAAGCATTTGAATTACTATACGACGGCCAGGAAGTAAAAATGCTTGTATTTAACTTCCCACAAGCTGTATTTGATAAAAAAAGCGCTGGCTATCCTATTGGCGGCTCTTTAGCATGGGCACAAAAAATTGCAGATAAATACACTTCATTAGGTGGTAAAATTCATTACAGTACTCCTGTAAAAAAAATTATCACAGAAAACAACGGTGCAAAAGCCTTATTAGTGCGCAACGATGTAATTCATGAATGCGATGCTGTTTTATCAGCTGCAGATTGGTATAAAACTGTATTTGAGTATTTAGATGGTAAATATGTTAATGACAAACTATTAAAATTAAAAGAAGGAAAAGTAATTGATGTTTATTATTCAATTTTATTGGTATCATTTGGATTAAAAAAGACTTACAAGGAATTTCCTCATTTTCATCGCTTCCCAATTGAATTACAACTTAAATCACCATGTGGTACAACTTGGGACAGGTTAGAAGTCCATTTTTATAATTATGATCCAACATTGGCTCCAGAAGGTAAAACTGTAATGGCTTGTAGCTTTTATACAACCAATGGAAATTATTGGATTAATTTAAGAAAGAATGAACGTGTAAAATACCGTGAAGAAAAAACCAAATTTGTGAATTCTGTAATTGAGTTACTTGAAATTAAATTTCCAGGAATAAAAAACGACATTGAAGTTACCGACTTTGCAACACCTGCAACAGTTTTACGATATACAAACAATTGGCAAGGCAGTGCTCAAGGCTGGTTGCCAGGCGAAAACATTATTGCTTCGTCACCTGTAAAAATGACTTTACCAAAATTAAAACAATTTTATTATGCTAGCCATTGGGGAAGGCCTGGTGGAGGGCTACCTGTAGCTATAAATCAAGGAAGAGATGTTGCTAAACTTATTTGCAAAGATTTTAAAATTGATTTTAAAACAAGTAAAGCTCAATAACTTTTAACTTTTTTACACTATAATAGTTTTGAAGAACAAATATATTTTAGAAAAATAGAAATAAAAAAAAGGGCTGTTAAATAACAGCCCTTTTTCATTTATAAAAAGTAATACTATTTTTTAGTAACTCTAATGTCTACGCGTCTGTTTTGCGCCATACCTTCTGGTGTTTCGTTTGATGCAATTGGATGCATTGGTCCGTAACCTTCAGATTTTAAACGATTAGCTGCAACTCCATTTTTTACTAATGCTTTTAAAACAATAGCCGCTCTTTCGCCAGAAACTTTTACATTAACAGCTTCGCTACCAGTGTTATCAGTATATCCACCAATTTTGATTGTAGCAGTTGGATATGCTTTTAAAATTTTTGCAATATTTAAAATTTGCGCCTCAGATTCTTTAGTTAAAACAGATTTACCTTTTTCAAAATAAACTCTATCTAATGAAATCCAACCTTTTGTTTTATCAACTGTATCAACAGCAGCTTCTACATTTCCTAAAAAAGAGCATAATCTAGTTTCAGTAGAATTTTTACCACAAATAAGCTCTGCGCCATCTGCTAAATAAGAAGTTTGAACATCGCCAGTATTATAAACGAAATTTCCTAAACTATCTAAAGTACCAGTTGTTACTTCCATATCTTCAGTTACAGAAGTAGTATGTGATGCTTCCATGTTCACAGTATCAGCAGATTCGTGACCATCATGTCCATGTTTGCAATCTGATTCACATTTACCTTCACACGATTTCTCACATGCAGCTTCATCTCCTTCACAACATCCGTGTTTTTTATTATCACACATACTTAGTGCTAATAAAATTACAATTAGGGTAACAATACCCATAATCATTGGTGTTCTAAATTGAACTTTTTTTGGTTCTGAAGAATGTTGGTGGTCGTCGTGATGAGAGCTCATGGTCTTAGTTTTTAGAATTTTTGCGTAAAAATAAATTAATTATTGAATATTTGAAATTATTGTATCGAAATTTTAAAGTTTTGTTTTTGGGTAGGAGTAACTAATGATAAAGTGTAAAATCCTTTTGGTAAGAAAGACACATTAATGTGCTGTTGATTAATAACCTCAGAATTATTTTTTAAATCTTGAGTTAACACTATTTTACCCTGAACATCATATAACACAGCCTGTATAGTTTGGTTATTTTGGGGAATAATTACTGTAAATTGGCTATTTGAAGGATTTGGATAAACACTTAAAGCAATATTAGCTTCAAATTCTTCTTTTACACCTACAAAAGTTCTAACTACATCTCTATATTTATACTGTGTTGGATTAAAGCTTGTACCTGTTACAGTCCCTATGATTTCAAAATACGGTATTTTTTCTCCTAATGTTAGCCATTGATATCTTCTTTCGAAATTTGGAAATCCAATTTTATTAAATCCTGGAGGAAGAGCATTTATGGTTATTGTATCTGTAGAATACTGCGTTGTTATTACTCTTAAACAATTTGCTGTTCCATAAGGAGTGGTAATAGTTCCCCAACCATCAGCTTGAGTAATTCTATAACCATGCTTTTTGTATAAAAATGGAACTAAGGTACTTGAAGGGGTAGTTAAACTAAATCGAGTTGAATCTCTATCCAAATAGTTCAATGGAAAGTTATATAATTCATCGTTATCAACAAAATCGGCTCCAACAGGAATACCAGTCATGGTTAAGCCTAACCCTTCTGCGTCAAAAGAGGTTGTTGTACCAATTATTGGAGTTTTTCTATAATAACTATAAATGTTTTTTATAGAAATTGCTGCTCCAAAACCAGGAATTGAGGGGATAGGAACTGAATCCAATGTTTTTTCACCAAATTTTGGAGGCAAAAAGTAGAAAAAATAAGGCGTAGAAGTTGAAGGTTGAAAATACCTTACACCTTGCCCTATTGGCCTTAATGTATCAAAATGCCAATTGTAATTAGCTCCAGTAATTGTGTAATTACCAACACTAGTAGGTCTGGCAAAACTAAACCTTGCAGAATCTCCAGAAACTGGCATATTTGACCCTGTAATTGTTATTTGCGCATTTGCAGTAATAACAAACATTAAACCTAAAGAAACCTGAAATATTTTTTTCATTATAATAGCTTAACTAATTAATTTTAAGGTACAGGCCAAAAAACACAAAGGGCAATTAACCCTTCATATCTTGTATATCAAGCATACCAACTGGCTTACCACCATCAGTTACAACAATAGTATCTACATTCGTTTTCTTAAATAAAGCACTCGCATCATTTAATAAAACACCGCCATCAATTGTAATTGGCTCTCTGTATTCTAAATCAGATAAGTTTTTGCTTAAAATATCTCTTCCTTTTTCACCAATTAATTTACGTAAACTTCCATCTGTGAAAACACCTTTAATGCTTCCGTCAGCTTTAGTTACTGTTACAGCACCAAATCCAAATTCAGTCATTTTTACAATAGCATCTGTTACAGAACTTGTTTCAGAAACAATTGGATTAATGTTTTTAATTGCTTCTTTTACACGAACCATCATTAATCGAGTATCTTGAATAAATTGGTCGGTACCTAAAGTAGTAAAGTTATTTTCGGTTAATTGTTTGATAATTTTTAATGGAACTGTAATAGTGTGAACACCAATATTTATAGCGTTACGAACATGTTCAGCATTACGAACAGATGAGAACATGATTTTTGTATCATACTCATATAAATCAACAGCATCAACACATTGTTGAACCAATGCTAATGCATCATGACCTTGATCTTGTAAACGACCTACTAAAGGACATACATAAGTTGCACCAGCTTGCATAGCCATATAAGCTTGTTGCAAAGTGTAAACTAAATGCACGTTTACTAAATAACCTTTATCACGTAACATTTTACAAGCTCTAACTCCTTCTAATGAAACTGGAATTTTAAATACAGTTTTTTTAGGGTCTAATCCTAAAGCTAATTGACGCTCAGCTTCTGCCAAAACCTCTTCAGCTGTATTACCTAAAGCTTCAATTTGAAGTACAGGTACAATTTTACTTAACTTTACAATAGTTCCATCAATATCTGTAATTCCTTCCTTTTGCATAAAGGTAGGAGTAGTAGTTAATCCATTTAAAAAACCTAATTTAAAACCTTCTTCAATTTCTTTAAGGTTTGCTGAGTCTAAATATAATTCCATGTTTTGTGTTTTAGTTAAAGTTCAAATATAATGTATTTTTTTAAATTTTCTTATTACTAGCCAATTATGATTTTTTAGCCCTCAATAGCACTTACACCTGGTAAAGTACCATTTTCAATGTATTCTAAAAGTGCGCCTCCACCAGTACTAACATAACTCACCTGGCTAGCCAAATTATATTTATTAATAGCTGCAACACTATCGCCCCCACCAATAAGACTAAAAGCACCTTTTTTTGTAGCTTCACATATTGCAAAAGCCACTTCTTTAGTTCCATTTTCAAAGCTACTCATCTCAAAAACACCCATTGGTCCGTTCCATAAAATGGTTTTTGAGTTTTTAATAACTTCGGAATATGTAGTAATAGTTTCTTTACTAATGTCTAATCCCATCCAACCATCTGGAATTTGATTAATATTACAATGCTGAGTGTTTGCATCATTGGCAAAATTATCTGCAATTATTGCATCTGTAGGAATATACAAATTAACACCTCTAGCTTTAGCTTTATTTAAGAGCTCTTTAGCTAATTCTAATTTATCATCTTCACATAATGATTTTCCAATATTACCTCCCATGGCTTTTACAAATGTAAATGCCATACCACCGCCAATTAAAATATTATTGGCTTTATTCATCAATTGCTCAATTATTAAAATCTTATCACTAACTTTTGCTCCACCAACAATAGCAGTAAATGGGGCTTCAGCACCATTTATTACTTTATTAATACTAGCAACTTCATTTGCCATTACATATCCAAGGCATTTAGAATCAGGGGCAAAAAACTGCGCTATTACAGCTGTTGAAGCATGGGAACGATGAGCTGTTCCAAATGCATCATTTACATAAATATCGCCATGTTTACTTAATTTTTCAGCAAAGGCTAAATCCCCTTTTTCTTCTTCCTTATAAAAACGTAAGTTTTCTAATAATAAGACTTGCCCTGGTTTTAAAGCAGTAGATTTTTTATAGGCTTCTTCACCAATACAATCATCAGCAAAATCAACAGGTAAACCAAGTAAATTAGAAATTGTGTTTACTGTATGTTTTAATGAATATTTATTAGTTGGTCCCTCTTTAGGTCGTCCTAAATGCGACATTAAAATAACACTTCCTCCTAACTCAATTATTTTCTTTATGGTTGGAATTGCGGCAACAATGCGCGTTGTGTCGGTAACTTCAAAAGCTTCGTTTAATGGGACGTTAAAATCTACTCTTATTAGTGCTCTTTTATTTAAAAAATTTAGGTTGTCGATGGTTTTCATTTGTTTAAATTAATATTTATAATTGTCAAATAGTTTATCCAGTTTAAGCATTTGAATTAAATTTCGGTAAACATGGATAGTTCATTTTTTAGTAATATTTCGACAAAAATAATCATTTTTTACTAGTTCATTACCCATGATAAACCCTCGAAAAAACAATTACTCCGTTTTCTATTTCTAACACTTCGCCAACTTTTAAGTCTTCGTCGCCATCTGCATGTCTTATGTATTCCATAAAAACTTGTTTTTCATCGGCAGTAAGTTTAACCACTTCATATTTTAAACTAGGTATTCTATTAAACGAATCTTGCCACCATTTCCTTAATTCGTCTTTTCCTTTAATTAACCCTTGAGTTTCTGGCAAACGAATTTTTAATTTAGGACTATAATGTTGTGCAGTTTGACTATATAAGCTCAGTAATTTTTCTAAATTATGCTCGTTAAATGCTTCAAACCATTTTGTAGCTATATGTTTATTTTGCAAGGGAGTCTGCATCTGTATATTTGGGTTTTGGATTAACAATTGTAGGATTGTCATTTAAATTTCTTCCGTTTTCAATATAACCAACAGGCATGCCCCTTGTATGCCTTGTTCTGCACCCAGTAAATATTAATACTCCTAAAATAAATAAGGAAAGACGTTTAAAACCTCTAGTATTTAGGCTCCAAACAAATTTGTCAATTTTGCTATCAGTAATTACATGTGATGTATTATAATTTCCACAAAGTGGTTTGGCCCCATGTTGTAATAGTGCCTCCGAAATTTCAGCTGGTGTTTTATCTGTAAAATCTATTACAACTTTATCACAACTTTTGCAAAACCTACCATTGCCTTGAGGAGTCATACTATTCCAATTTTCATGGCAGGGTTGTTTAATATTTACTATAGGCTTATCCAACATAAATAGATAATTAGGTTTATGCAATATATAAAAAATAAAATAGAATTCATAACAAAACTTAAACATTCTTAGCTTACATTTGCTATATAGTTATGGGTTATAAAAGTTTAAAACACTGCATAGAAGACTTAGAAAAAAACAATCACTTAATTAGGATTACCGAAGAAGTAGATCCTTATTTAGAAATGGCTGCAATACAACTAAGAGTTTATGAAATGCAAGGGCCTGCTTTACTTTTTGAAAACGTTAAGGGTTGTGATTTTAAATGTGCTAGCAATATTTTTGGAACATTAGATCGAAGCAAATTTATTTTTAGAGATTCCTTAACTAAAATGCAAACCTTAATTGATTTGAAAAACAATCCAATAAAAGGTTTAAAAAATCCATTTAAATACATCAATGTAGCTTTTACAGCTTTATCTGCATTGCCATTAAAAAATCCGTTTTCAAAGCCTGTATTATTTAAAGAAACAACCATAGATAAATTACCATTAATTACACATTGGGAAAAAGATGGCGGTGCTTTTGTAACATTACCACAAGTTTACACGGAGGACGTTGATAAACCAGGAATAATGAATGCAAACATAGGCATGTACCGTATTCAGCTCAACGGAAATGACTACATTTTAAATAAAGAAATTGGCTTACATTATCAATTGCACCGTGGTATTGGCATACATCAATCTAAAGCAAACAAATTAGGCAAACCTTTAAAAGTATCAATTTTTATAGGTGGTCCACCAAGCCACACTTTAGCAGCTGTAATGCCCTTGCCAGAAGGGTTAAGTGAAGCTACATTTGCAGGAGCACTTGGTAAAAGAAGATTTAGATACATTTATAAAGATGGTTTTTGTATAAGTACAGACGCCGATTTTGTAATTACAGGTGAGGTATATCCCAACGAAAATAAACCAGAAGGTCCTTTTGGTGACCACTTAGGTTACTATAGTTTAAAGCATGATTTTCCATTAATGAAAGTTCATAAAGTATACCATCGTGAGGATGCTATATGGGCATTTACGGCTGTTGGTAGACCACCACAAGAAGATACTAGTTTTGGGCAATTAATACACGAAATTACAGGAGATGCCATAAGGCATGAATTACCTGGGGTAAAAGAAGTTCATGCTGTAGATGCTGCAGGTGTGCATCCCTTGCTTTTAGCAATAGGCAGTGAGCGCTATACTCCTTATAGCCAAACGAAACAACCAGCAGAATTGCTAACACAAGCAAATT
>CALMMX010000223.1 GCA_937868545.1 uncultured Bacteroidota bacterium | reverse complement strand
TTTTGATTTACAAAAACCAGGTGAATATATTGCAAATGATGATAATACAACAAGTTTTGATGTTTCTGCTGTTAGTTTACAAGAAAATGGTGCAAAAACTCCAGTTAATTATGTTATCCCTCCAGGAATTAATCAACAACAAAACATTCAATCAACAAATCTTGTATTGTTAAATGAACAAGCATTATCTCTTAGAGCTACTAATTTAAAAGATGGTGATAGTAGAGCTATTGTAAAATCAACTGAATTAGATGTTAGATCTTTTGGTAAAATAAAATTATTTATGCATGCCGAAAAATTAACTGCTGAGCCTTTAAATGATGGAGATTTAACTGTTTTTGTTCGTTTAGGATCTGATTATAACAGTAACTATTATGAATATGAAATTCCAGTTAAATTAACTGCACCAGGTGTGTATGATGGTAATAACTCTAGCGATCAAACAACTGTTTGGCCTACAGATAATGAATTTGTAATTGATTTTGATGCAATTACAGGGGCAAAATCTACACGAAATGCGGCAGTAGGTAATGATTTATTGTTAATGCAAAAACCATTTTCGGTTGTTGATGGTGCAAATAAAATAACGGTTGTAGGTAACCCGAATTTAGCAACTCTTAAAAGTATAATGATAGGAATTCGAAATCCAAAAGATGACGCTGCACTTCCAAAAAGTATTGAAGTTTGGGTGAATGAATTAAGATTAACTGATTTTACAAACAAAGGTGGTTGGGCTACAACTGGTAGGGTTCAAGCTAAGTTAGCAGATTTGGGACAAGTTGCTTTAGCATCAACTTATAGTAAACCATTTTTTGGAAGTATTGAGAAAAAAATTAGTGAAAGAAGTAGAGAAACAAATTTCCAATGGGATGCAACAAGTACTTTTCAGTTAGGTAAGTTTTTCCCATCAAAATGGAAAATTAATCTTCCATTTTATTATGCTTATGGTCAAACACGTATTACACCACAATTTAATCCCTATGATCCTGATATTAAAATAGATAATGATAAAATTGACCCAACTGTACAAAAACAAATTAAAGCCAATGCACAAGATGTTACTGTTAGGAAAGGTTATAATTTTTCGAATGTAAATATTGGTGGATTGAAGAAAGAAGGGGCAAAACCAATGCCTTGGGATGTGAAAAACTTTTCTGCTACTTATGCTTATAATGAAGTAACCAGACATAATGTAAATATTAAAAACAGCATTATTAAAACGTATAGAGGTTCTCTTGCATATAATTACAGTATAAATGCAAAACCTTGGGCACCGTTTAAAAAATCAACTAATAAAATTTTAAGTAATAAATGGCTTGCATTGGTTAAAGAATTTAATGTAACACCATTGCCAAGTAAATTTGGATTTAATACAGATGTTAATAGATCTTACAGCGAGCTGCTTAACCGTGATTTAACAAGTTTTTATACTGGTAGCGATGTTAATTTAACAAAGGCACAATTTAATAAGACCTTTACAATGACTCGTAATTATGATTTGCAATGGAATTTTACCAAAAATTTAAAATTTGATTTTACTGCTAATAATGATGGTAGGGTTTTAGAACCATATGATAAAATTGATACTAAAGAAAAAAGAGACACAATTAGGCAAAATATTATTGGTTTAGGAACTACTACTAGTTATAGACATCAGTTGAATTTAAATTACCAAATCCCAATTAATAAAATTCCATTTTTTGATTTTGTAACAGCAAGTGTTAAATATAGTAGTACATATACATGGACAAGAAGGCCATTTGCGCAAGAAGAAATAGGGAATACAATTCAAAATACAAATACAAAAAGTTTGACTAGTTCTTTGAACATGACAACTTTGTATAACAAAATCCCTTATTTTAAAAAACTTAATACTGGCGGTGGTGATAAGAGAAATGCAAAACCTGGTTCATCTACACCAATAAAAGGGTCTAGTGGAAAGGATTCAACTAAAAAAACAGAAAATAATTTTAAAGATATTGGAGAATTTTTGGCTAGAGGTATAATGATGATTAAAAATATATCTTTAACCTATCAGCAAGGAGGTGGAACGGCATTACCTGGTTTTGCTCCTAGTTCACAATATTTAGGAATGGATAATAATAGCCGTTATAACTTTGCACCTGGATTTGGCTTTATTAGTGGAAGTAACGATAGTATTTTAAGAAAAGCAATTGATAATGGTTGGTTAGTGCAAAATCCTAATGCAAGCTTACCTTTTACAACAACGCAAACTAAAAACATAACTTATAGAGCTAATATTGAGCCACATGGAAGTTTAAAAATAGAGTTAAACGGTAACAAAACGTTTTCAGATAACCAATCATTGTTTGTGAGCTATGACAAAATAATAGATGACTATAAATTTGGAACCCAAACTCAAACAGGTAATTATAGTATAAGCGTTTTTACATTGGGTAAATCATTTAAAGATAAGAGCAATATTAAGGATGCTACTTCATCTGTTTTATTTGATGAATTTTTGTTAACTAGACAGGATATTGCAAAAGAATTAGCATATACTAATGATAAATCACTTAAAGAGTTAACAGCTCCAGGAATTGGATTGTATTATGATGGATATAGCACAACTCAACAAGATGTATTACTGGGATCATTTTACCAAACCTATACAGGTGGAAAATTGAAAGGGGTAGGTACCGAAAAAATGTTTAAACAATTACCTATGCCAAACTGGAATGTTAGTTGGGATGGATTAGGAAAATTAAAATTTGTTCAAAAATACTTCACTTCTATTACTGTAAGACATGCGTACCGTGGAACTTATACATTAGGTGGTTATACCAATAACTTATTATATATAGAAAACGGAGGAACACGAGTTCCAGTTCAAAACTCTGCATATGGTCAAACAGCCAACTTTAACCCTAAATACGTAATAAGTGGAGCTACAATAACCGAGAGTTTTAGCCCATTAATTAAATTTGATTTGAAATTTAAGAAACAAGGCTTGTTAGGTAATTTTGAAATAAGAAAAGATAAAACGGTTAACTTAAATATAACTGGTCCTCAAATTATGGAAACTAAGGGCCAAGAGTATATTGTTGGTGTTGGTTACCGTTATCCTAAATTGAAAATTAATGCTATTAAAATAAAAGGTAAGCCTGTTGAAAGTGATTTAAATTTCAAATTGGATTTGAGTTACAGAAAAAATTTAACAGTTGCTAGAAGAATTGTTGAGGAAATTAGCACTCCAACTGGTGGACAAAACATTATTACTTTAAAAACTTCATTAGATTATCAATTAACTCAAAACATTAATTTAAGATTATTTTATGATTGGATTAGAACTAAACCACAAACTTCACAGTCTTTCCCAACTGCAAATACAAATGCAGGATTTAGTTTAAGGTTTAATTTGCAGTAATTTTTTTAGATATTTTATTTAACTAATTTTAATTTAGTTGAGGTTTAAATTTAATTTAATTAAAAAAAAAACGTACATTAGGACTCTAATTTTGAAAAAAATAATAGTCATATTTGTTATTTGCATTGTTGCCATTCTTAGTATTGGCTCCCTTTTGTTTTCAAAATTGTATTTAAATTCATATAAAAATGATTTTAAAACATATTTAAAGAATAATAAAAATAATATTGAAGCCCAATCACTGCAAATTGAACAATGGCAATTATTTATGAATTCTGAAAATTTGCAATGGGAAGATAATTACAAAGAGATAGTTTTTAATGGTACGTTATATGATTTGGTTTCAATTGAAGTAATTAATTCAAAAATAATTTTAAAGTTAGTTTCAGATAAGCAAGAACAAAGTTTAAAAAATAAGTTTGCAGATATAAATAATTTAAATGACAATAAAATGGATTCACATCCATTAAAATTATTGAAGCAATTTTTGTCGTTAAAAACTTTAGTTAATGATTCGATATATTTTAATAGTAATTGTCATTTTACTAATAATGAGTATACTTTGTTTTTATTACATAAAATGGAATTAGTAAACATTACTCCATTAACTCCTCCTCCTAATTATTGTTAGTGTTTTATTTTATTGATATAATGCCTTCTTTGTTTAAATAAGGTGTTATATCAATATGTATTTCTGTAAAAATTATACCAATTAAAATTAATATAGGTTGATAATGACCTATGTTATATTTTATTAGTATTAAATATTTTAAAACATTAACTTATAACTATAAATAATATGAAAAAAAATATATTTCCCATATTTCTTTTATCAATCGGTTACAGTGCATTTTCACAAACTGTAACAATTAGAGATATTTCTACAAAAGAACCATTAGAGCAAGCAGTATTATTAGATATAAATAACAAACAAGCATTTACAAATGCAAAAGGAAAAGCAGATTTAGCATTATTAAATAAAAATGATTCTATTTTAATTTATGCCTTTGGTTATTCAACAAAAAAAGTGTTATTACATTCTAATGGATTAAATGAAGTTTTTGAACTTTCATCAAAATCTGTCATGTTAGATGAAATTATATTATCTGCTAATCGTAAATCGGAGCATAAAATAGATGTTCCTTTTCAAATGGAAATTATAAAGCAGAAAGATATTGAATTTTCGAACCCAGCTACTAGCGGAGATTTGTTGGCAAATACTGGTCAAGTTTATTTGCAAAAAAGCCAGGCTGGAGGTGGAAGTCCCAGTTTAAGAGGATTTGAAGCTAATAAAGTATTACTTGTAATTGATGGAGTTAGAATGAATAATGCTATATACCGTGGCGGCCATTTACAAGATGTAACTACTATTGATGCTAATATGATTGAACGAACTGAAGTTATTTTTGGTCCCTCTTCAACAATGTATGGGAGTGATGCATTGGGTGGGGTAATGAATTTTTACACTAAAAATGCTCAATTTAGTGCTGATGATACTATGTTGGTAAAAGTAAATGCAATGGCAAGATATGGTTCAGCAGCGCAAGAAAAAACTGGACATATTGATTTTAACTTGGGTTGGAAGAAAATAGCTTCAATAACTAACATTACATTTTCTGATTTTGGTGATTTAAGAAGTGGTTCAAATAAATTAAATGGCTACACTAATACCTGGGACAGAGTTTATTATCAAGATAGAATTAATAATAGAGATACTATGCTTAAAAATAGTAATGAGAGTTTGCAAAAAGGGAGTGGCTATTCTCAAATAGATATTATGCAACGTTTCAATATTAAAACTGGATTGCATTTTCTACATAATTTAAATTTTCAGTATGGAGAATCTAGCTTTTTGCCTCGATACGATCGATTAAATGGTGATTACAGAAGTGGCAAATTCAGATTTGCAGAAAACGGATATGGTCCACAAAAACGGTTATTAGCTGCATATACTTTAAACTACGATGCTAAGACAGCTATTTCGGATAATATTAAAGTAATTTTAGCATATCAAAAAATTGACCAAGATAGAATTACTCGCGATTTTCAAAGTTTAAATAGAAAAACACAAATGGAAGATGTTTCTGTTTATTCTGCAAATTTAGATGCTTTTAAACTAATTAAAGAAAAACATGAATTAAGATATGGTGCCGAGTTTACATACAACGATGTACAATCTTCAGCATTTTTTAAAAATATCTCTTCTAATATTGAAACTTCAGCAGATACGCGCTATGCAGATGGAGGGAGCCAAATGACTAGTGTAGCTGCTTATTTGTCTCATTCGTGGGAGGTAAATAAAGTATTTGTAATAACCGATGGTTTAAGATTTACCCATACAAAATTGCATAGTATTTTTAATGACACTACTTTTTTTAAGTTTCCTTTTAAAAGTGCTACACAAAAAAATAATGCAGTTACAGGAAATATTGGTTTAACATGGAAGGGCGAAAATGACTATAAAATTTCAATTGTGGCAAATACTGGATTTAGAGCACCTAATGTTGATGATTTAAGTAAAGTATTTGAAAGTGTTGGGTATTTAATAGTTCCTAACCCAAATTTAAAACCAGAGTATACTTATAATTTTGAAATGGGAATTAGTAAAGTTTTTGAAGGTAAGTATAAGTTTGATTTAAATGGTTTCTATACTAATTTAACAAATGCATTAGTAGTGGCAGATGATAAATTTAATGGGAATGATTCTGCACTTTATAATGGAGTAAATACAAAAGTAAAATCAACTCAAAATGCTGATAACGCATACATTTATGGCCTTTCAGGTGGTGTTCAATTTGATTTTAATGAACATGTTTCGTTTAAAAGTGTTTTAAATTATACTTATGGTCGATATATTGATTCTAAACTTGATTCGGTAATTCCATTAGATCACATTTCTCCTATGTTTGGTCAAACATCATTAATTTATAAAAACAAATCCGTTGATGGTGAATTTTTTGTAAGATACAATGGTAAAAAAGCTTTGTCTGATTACAGTCCAAGCGGTGAAGATAACTTTAAATACGCAACTGCTAATGGTATGCCAGCTTGGTTTACATTAAATATCAGAATGGGTGTTAACCTAACTAAAAATTTACGATTAAATGCAGCGTGTGAAAATATTACCGATAATAGATACCGTGCATTTGCAAGTGGTATAAATGCTCCTGGACGAAATTTCATTATTAGTTTAAGATATAAAATGTAAATGAATGTGTAATTAAAAAAAAGAGGTTACTCATTTGAGTCAGCCTCTTTTTTTTGCTATATTTGCACCCCAAAATACATTCAATTACTTAATTATGAAATTTTTACGTTTTTATATTTTATACCGTTTAGAAATTATTATTGCCCTAATAGTTTTAGGCGTTTTGTCGCATTTATACCTAGATGCTGTAACAGCTTGGTTTTTGTATGTTTTTGCATTTATTTCTATTCTTTTATATTTTATGATGGGTACTATGCGTATTGTGCAAGAAGCGGTGAGTGATGGAGATGTCGATTTAGCAATGAAATACATGGATAAAATAAAATTTCCAAGGTTATTATTTAAACCAATTAGAGCTGGTTATTATATGTTACAAAGTAACTTATCTATGGCAGGTAATGATTTGGATAAGGCTGAAGCAAACATTAGAAAAAGTTTAAAAATTAAATCGAAGATTGTTGGCGATATGGAAGGCGCTAATTTGATGCAATTGGGATTTATTGAACTTAAAAAAGGTAACACTAAGCAAGGTCGTTTACACCTTATGGAAGCGGTTAAAGCTGGTATACCTGATAAAGAAAATTTAGCTGCAGCTTATTTGCAATTATGTAATATTGAAGCGCAACGTATGCAATATAAAATAGCAAAACAATATTTTAAAAAAGCTAAAGATTTAAAACCTAAAAACGAAGAAATACTATCTCAAATAAAACAAATGGAGAAGCAAATTAACCGCATGCCAGGTTAATTGTTACAAACTTCAAAATGTATTTAGACTTAAACTATTTAGTTTAAGTCTTTTTTTTGTAATATTTTTTTTAAATTAGTTTTTTAAATTATTAGCTATGCAAAATATTATAGATTCATTTGAACATATACCTAGTTGGGTACGTACATTAATTCTTGCTGGAGGCATAACATTTTTTTGGATTATTGAAGGTATTATTCCGCTTCAAAAATTTAATTACAACAAATGGAAGCATGCAGGTGTAAATATATTTTTTACCTTAACTACTATTATTGTAAATTTTGCTTTGGCCTTTGCAATGGCAATGAGTTGCACATATGTAACTACACACAAAATTGGCTTTTATTATTGGTTTGATATACCACTATGGTTAAATGTATTAATTGGTGTAATGTTACTTGATTTAATAGGCGCATACTTAATTCATTTTTTAGAACATAGAGTTAAATTAATGTGGCTTTTCCATATTATACATCATAGCGATACTACTGTTGATACAACCACAGCAAACAGACACCATCCAGGTGAAAGTTTATTTAGGGTTATATTTACATCAATAGCCATTTTTGTTTCGGGTGCGCCATTTGGAGTGGTAATGATTTATCAAACCTTATCGGCAGTTTTATCACAATTTAATCATGCTAATATGTTTTTACCTAAATGGTTAGATAATTTAATTAGTTGGATTATTGTTTCACCAAATATGCATAAAGTGCATCATCATTATAAATTGCCATATACTGATTCTAATTTCGGGAACATTTTTAGCATTTGGGATAGGCTATTTAGAACATTTAAGTACAAAGAAATTTCGGAAGTAGTTTATGGTATTGACACTCATATGAAACCAGAAGAAAACAGTAAAATAAAAAATTTATTAGAAATTCCTTTTCAACCTTATAGACCCGCGACTAAGGATTAATTAGTTTAAAGATTTTAATTTATCGCTTAGAAATTTTATTTCCAGTTCCTCTTTGCCTGTTACATTTAAACCGTTTTGTAGTGGCATCTCTTAATGCTGTATGTTTTGTTTTACGCGATTTCATTCGTTTACGCCACATCCTAAAGCTTGATGGTAATGAATTTAAACGCATAAATTCTATAACATCTTTTTCTTTTAATCCAAATTGAAATTCAATAGCTTCAAACGGAGTTCTATCTTCCCAAGCCATTTCAATAATTCTATTAATATCACGTTCTGTAAATACAGGCTTTTGTGATAATTTTAGTTTAGCTTCTCGCTTTTCTTGCTCTATTAAATAAGCCATTGGTGATGGTAAATCACTATAATAACAAATTATATTTTGCTCAGCCATAAATTTCGGTAGGTTTTAAGTTTATCATAATCATTTGCTTGTTTTTCAATATTAAATTCTCGGTTTCCTCTTGGGTCGTTACCAACACCGGCTAAATAAGCCCAATTACCCCAATTGCTGCATACATCATAATCTATTAATTGTTGTTCAAAATAGGCTGCGCCATAACGCCAGTCTAATTTTAAATTATTACATAAATAACTCGCAACATTTTGTCGGCCACGGTTGCTCATAAATCCTGTAAGTTTTAATTCCACCATGTTTGCATCAATAAAATCATTTCCAGTATTTCCGTTTTTCCATTTCTCAAAGAGCTCAGCATTATGTTTATTTAGTGTTGTTTCTTTTTCTTTAATTCCATTTTCTAAAAAAAATTGATGACGGTGTTTTTTCATCATAAATCTGAAATAATCTCGCCATAGTAATTCAAATTCTAGCCAATTGGTTGAATCATTTGCAGTGTTTTGGGCTTCGTATTTTTTTAATTCGTAATAGATTTCTCTGGGCGATAAACAACCTAAACTTAACCATGCAGAAAATTTAGACGAGTAATTTTCGCCAACCATTCCATTTCTAGTTTCTTTATAGGTTGAAATATAGTGCGATTCATGTAAATAAAAATTGAGTCGTTTTATTGCTTCTGTTTCTCCACCTTTAAATTCAATAGCTCTGCGGCAATCTATAGTTTCTGTTTTTAACCCTAATGATTGTAGGCTTGGAAGTTCAATTGCGGGTAGTGATGGTGATTTAATGTTTGTTGGCTTTTCAAAAATAGTTCGAACACTAGATTCTTTTTCTATTCTTTTACGGAAAGATGTAAATATATCTGGTATGTCTTTTATAGAGAATGGTAAATCTTCCGCATGATATAATGTGCTTGTGCTAAAGGTTTCGAGGCTACATTGTATTTTTCATAATTCTTTTTCAACAAGTGTTTCTGTTTGTTTTTCTTCGTACGCTACTTCTTTTTTACTAAATACTTTTTGTACTTCGTAATATTTAGCAAGCCTATATAATTCTTTGTGAGGTTCTCCTCTAACAACAATTAAACCTGAACCTATTTTTCGAAGTTCAGAATCTAAATCTGAAATGCTTTCAAGTAAAAATTGAGTTCTAAAGCTTCCTGTTTTTTTTAATCCAAATGGAGTGGTTGTGTATTGTGAATCGTCAAAACAATAAACAGGAATTACCTCATCACTACTTTTGATAGCTTTTACTAATGTTTCATTGTCATGTAACCTTAAATCTGTTTTAAACCAAATAATAGAGCGTTTCATAAATTGATATTTTTTGATTTTTATTTGCCAATAGTCGTTGTTAGGTAATATGCCTTATTTTTATTTGTGCTTATTAATAATAAACTTTTGATGTGTTTATTTCATCTGTAGTTTTTTTGAATATTATAAATCATTTATATGTTCTAAATAAAATTTTGCTTGTTCTAATATGTCAGCTTTTGCTTTTGGCTCCATTCGTCGCCACACATTATACATCATACCAATACGGGGATTTTTAGCTAAGCGAGTTTCGTGTTTATCATAAAAATTCCAATACAAACTATTAAAAGGACAAGCTTTATCACCTGTTTTTTTTGCTTTATCATAATAGCAACCTGAGCAGTAAGAACTCATTTTATTTATGTAAGTTGCTGAACTCACATAAGGTTTGGAACCAACTATTCCTCCATCTGCAAATTGACTCATGCCTCTTGTATTGGTAATTTCAACCCATTCAAAAGCATCAATATAAATTCCT
>CALMMX010000222.1 GCA_937868545.1 uncultured Bacteroidota bacterium | reverse complement strand
TCGGCAATTATTATTTCAATTGCACACTTTGCATTTCCAACTTTTGCAATAGCTCATTGGTTTGCTTATTTGTTATCTGGGTTTTTATTAATTGTAGTAGTTCAGTTTTTCAGGCATCCTACTAGGGTTCATACAATTAATACAAATGCAATTATAGCTCCTGCTGATGGTGAAGTTGTTGTTATTGAAGAAACTACAGAAGATGAATATTTTAAAGATAAGCGTATTCAAGTGTCAATTTTTATGTCGCCTTTAAATGTTCATGTTAATCGTTATCCTATTGCAGGTTTAGTAACTTATGCAAAATACCATGCTGGTAAATTTATGGTAGCATCATTACCAAAAGCTAGTACTGAAAACGAACGCACTTCAGTTGTAGTTAAACATGATAATGGAACTTCAATTTTATTTAGACAAGTAGCTGGTGCCTTAGCTCGTAGAATTGTAATGTACAGTAAAGAAGGTGATAAGGCAATACAATGTGGCGAAATGGGTTTTATTAAATTTGGCTCCCGTGTTGATTTATATTTGCCATTAGACGCAAAATTAAAAGTTAAAATTGGCGATGTAGTTAAAGGTTCACAAACTATAATTGCAGAGTTTTAATTTTACCTGCATTCTTTTTTCAAAGCAAATTAATTTTGAGTTACAACATGATTAATAACGATTACATTATTTGTAATCATATCAATCTGCGCTTTCTACGTTCTATTTTTAAAGACAATTAATTACTCTACAGTTACACTTTTCGCTAAGTTCCTTGGCTGATCTACATTACACCCACGCATTACTGCAATGTGATATGAAAGTAATTGCCACGGAATAACAGATACTAATGGCACCAATGATTCATCAGTTTCTGGTATTTCTATCACATAGTCTGCTGTATTTTTAACTTCTTTGTCGCCAGCTGTTACAACTGCAATTATTTGACCTTTACGTGCTTTTACTTCTTGAATATTACTTACTACTTTTTCGTAATTAGGACCTTTTGTTGCTATAACAAATACAGGCATTGAATCATCAATTAAAGCAATAGGACCATGTTTCATTTCAGCTGCTGGGTAACCTTCTGCGTGTATATACGATATTTCCTTTAATTTTAAAGCACCTTCTAATGCTACAGGAAAAGAATACCCTCTACCTAAATACAATGCATTTGTAGAGTCTTTATATTTTGCAGCAATTGTTTTTATAGCATCGTTTAATTTTAAAACCTCTTCAACTTTTTGTGGAATTGATTCCATCTCATAAAGTAATTGTCTGTAGCGACTTTCAGCTAAAGTTCCTTTTATTTTTGCTACGTGTAATGCCATTAAAGTTAATACTGTTACTTGCGCAGTAAAAGCTTTAGTTGATGCAACTCCAATTTCTGGCCCAGCATGTGTATAAGAACCTGCATGTGTTGCTCTTGCTATTGATGAACCAACTACATTACAAACACCAAAAATTATAGCGCCTTTAGATTTTGCTAATTCAATTGCAGCAAGTGTGTCAGCGGTTTCACCACTTTGAGAAATTGCTATTACAATATCATCTGGATAAATAATTGGATTTCTGTATCTAAATTCTGAAGCATATTCTACCTCAACAGGTATACGAGTATATTCTTCAAATAAATATTCAGCAACCATACCCGCATGCCACGATGTACCACACGCAATTATAATGATGCGTTTTGCATTTTTGAATTTAGTTTCATGCTCTTCAATTCCACCCATTTTTAAATGACCAGTTGAAGAGTTTAAACGTCCACGCATACTGTCAAATATAGAACGAGGTTGTTCGTATATTTCTTTCAACATGAAATGGTCGTATCCACCTTTTTCAATAGCTTCTAACTCCATCTCAAGCTCTTGAACATATGGAGTGATTTCTTTATCTCTTATTGTTCTAATTTTTAATTCTTCATTCCTACGAATAATTGCAACATGTTCATCTTCTATATAAACAACATTTTTCGTATACTCTACAATAGGCGAAGCATCTGAGGCAATAAAAAATTCATTATTACCAACTCCAATCACCATTGGACTTCCTTTTTTTGCTGCAATTAAAATATCTGGATCGTTTTTATCTAACACAACAATTGCATATGCACCAATTACTTGTTTTAACGCAGCCATTACAGCATGGCCTAATTTAATGTTCTCGTGTTGCCTAATATCTTCAATTAAATGAATTAAAACCTCTGTATCAGTTTGTGATAAAAAAGTATGTCCTCTTTTAATTAATCCTTCTTTAATAGATGCATAATTCTCTATGATTCCATTATGAATCATAACTAAATCTTTACTTTGAGAATAATGAGGATGAGAGTTTACATCGTTTGGTTCTCCATGTGTAGCCCATCTTGTATGTCCAATTCCAATAGTTCCAGAAACGTCTTGATCTTTGCAAAAATCTAATAAATCAGAAACCTTACCTTTCTTTTTGTATACGTTTAATTTTTGATTTGGATTAATCATTGCTACACCAGCACTGTCATAACCTCTATATTCTAATCGCTGTAACCCTTTTATAATAATAGGAAACGCCTCGCGATTCCCAATGTATCCTACAATTCCGCACATAATAATTTGTTAAAAAGTTAGGCTAATATAACATTAATTTCCTTAAATTATTGTACAATCTCATTAAGTATTTTTAATAAAAAAAGACCCTCTTTTTCGAGAGGGTCTTTTAATTATTTAGAGTATTTAAATTTTATTTTCCATGATATACAGTAATAAATCCACTGTATTTTTTATCATCTGGAACGTCAACTACATAGAAGAATGTACCATCAGATGAACCATCTGCTTTCCAATCATTATTGTAATTTGATGTTTCATAAACTTTTAAACCCCATCTGTCATAAATTGTTACAGCTGTATTTGGATGGTGTTCTAAATTTTTAATAATGAAATACTCATTTACTCCATCACCATTAGGTGTAATTACATTTGGAATTAAAACATTACATGGAGGTAATACATTTATTACTTCATAAGCTGCTTTATTATAACCACAACTATCAGTAACATATAATCCTACTGTGTAATGACCTTCTCCACCTGGACTAACATAATTTAAAACTGGACTATTAGATATAGGTGAAGTAACACCATCAATGTACCAACTAAAATTATATGCAGGATAACCTCCAGTTACAAATGAATTTAAAGCAAATGGTGTATTAGCACATGTTGTTGATGTATCTAAAATTGAAATTGCTAAATCGTTAACAAAGTTTTTAATTACAATTGTATCTTTTGTTGGGAAAGCGCATGGTCCACTAACTGTTACAACTAATGTAGTTGTTGAGTTAGAATTTGCTGTATAGCTACTTGAAGAACCAACTGATGCTGAACTTGGTAAAGCCGTCCAAGTATAACTAAATGGAGTGCCTGGGTTACCAGGAGTTGTAGAACCAACACCTGTAGTAATTACATATGGTTTATCTAAACATTTAGTCACATCTTGCAATGGAGTTATTAATAAATTGGCTTTTGGAGTAACAGTTACAGTTATAGTTTTTGTATCTGGTGTACCTGGGCAAGGAGATGTTCCATTTACAACATAATAATTTAAACCAACATGAGGTGGTGTAACACTTATAGATTGCGTTGTTGCTATTGGTGTTAATCCTCCACTTTGGAAATATGACCAGTTGTAATTAACTGCTCCAGTAGCAGATAAGTTAATTGTACTTCCTTCGCAAATAGTTGTAGAAGTAGGAACAGTTGTCATATTAATTGTACTTGATGGATATAATATTGCAACTGTTTGAGTAGCAGTACATAATCCAATAGGATTTGTTACTGTAATTGTATAAATAGTTGGAACATTTCCAGCTGGTGGAGCAGTAAATGTAGGTACAACTAAAATAGAATCATTTGCATAGTTAGCAGTAACCGTTCCATTTGAAGAAACAGAAATTGTATATGAGCTAGCCGGTAATGACGCTCCACAATATCCAAACTTCATATTAGGTAACATGTTTGCACCACTCGCCATATAAGTTCCTAGTGCAGTTGTAGCTACATCTGGACATGAACTTACTCCTGAAGATGAAGATGCGGATTTCATATTTGCAATATATGGCATTTGTTTTAATTCAATAGATGCATTTGCAGGGAAAGTAGTTAAACCACCTGTGCAAACTTCAATTATTATATTTGAAGTCCCATCCCATACATAAGATTGAGAAAAATTATGTGTTAACCAACCTAAACTAATTGCTTGACTAGGATTAGTATACACAGTTGTTAATCCTGTAATAAATGGTTGACCTACACCAGTTGGTAAATCATTTAAAGCAGTACATCCCATTTTTATTTGATAATCTGGATAAATTAACGGACTTGAATTTAACGCAGTAATGTTAAAAGCTAAACTCGAAATTTTACCTGCCGTAATTCCAGCTGCATTCAAATCAGCAACTTTTACTAAAAACTGATGTTTGGCAGAATACCACCATCCACTAAACGGAGTTGGATATGTTGTTGCGCTATTACTTACAAAAGGCCCTACTGAAAATAATTGAGTTGGAGGTCCTGAACAAAGTGATGGATCAACACCGCAAGATGTTGGTGGACTTTCTCCAAAGTTAAAGTTAACTTGTGCAGTTGAAGTTGGGAAACATAAAACTGTATTTGTAGGAGTTGCAGTAAACGAAGTGTTAATTGTAGAAATAGTGAATGTATTATTATAAATACAAACACCATCGTTTACAACAGCAGTATAAACACCCACAGCTAATGATGAAACAGTTACATTAGTTGAAGCCGTTGTTGAATTTAATATTAAACCTCCAGTGCCAGTTATATAATAATTATATGGAGATGGAAAACTAGTGCTTAAATTAAGTGTGGCAGAACCATTTGTGTTTCCAGGACAAACATTATTAATGCTTGAGAAAAAAGTTGTTCCACCAGGAATTTGTGATAAGGTATAGCGTATTGAATCTCTACAACCAAAGGGATTATTATACACTAACGTATAAACGTTTCCATCAATAGCTGTTGGAATAAATAAGGTATCATTTGTTCCTGCAGGTGCTGGAATTAAAGTTTGAGTTGTAGCAGTACCACCATACCATGTATATCCAGTTCCACCTGAAGCTGGTATTAATGCAGAATTTCCACAAAAAGGTTTTACAGATGATGAATAAAAGGCTGGGGAAACACCAACAACAATATTTGCAGATGCACTACCACAAGTTGTTGCTTCTACATTTACACTATAAGTGCCAGGTGGAAGTCCTGTGGCCAGTTGACTTGTACTGACTATTGAGCCTGTTGTTGGGCCTGAAGTGCTTGTCCATGTATAGTTATAAACACCACTACTTCCAGATGCAACAACGATGGCTGTACCTGAGCTACCTCCTGCACAAGAACTTGTTGCATTAATACTAATAATTGAAACACTTGTAAGAGTAATACCTACTGTCATTGTAACTACACATCCTCCTGGAGAAACCATTTGTACTGAGTAAACGTCTCCAACTGTTGCTGGGTTAACAATTAACGTATCATTTGTAGCTCCAAAAATTGGTATTCCTGCTGGATTTAACCATTGATAGCTTGAGAAACCTCCTGGTGCAACTAATGTTGCTAATGTTGAACCTGAACACATATTTGCATAAGGAGTACCTACCCCACCACATTCTGCATCTACATAAGCATATCCCCAGTGCCCACTTAAAGAACAGCCACCAACTTCAAAATTTACTGATACGTTAGTTCCTACAGGTAAAGAAGATAAATCTACAGTATAATATTGCCATTTACGGTATCTTACAACTTCACCACCAAAGGCTATAGAAGAAGTAAATAATGAATCGCTTGGTACAGTTGATTTTGGATTAAAAGTATATGATGTACAGCCAGGTAAAATTGCTCCAGTTCCTTCATTTTTAACCTCTACTTTAAAATAAGGAGATTCCTCAGCAGCATGTCCTAATGGATCTTGTAAAATAACGGCATAGCTAAATGATAACATCTTGTTTGTTGCAGAAGTTGTAGTAATATACTTAATTCTACTTCCTCTGTAGTTTGCAACTGCACCGTTTAACCTTGCCGAAACTGGGTCAAAACTAAAAGGACTTACAAAAGGGATTTGTGAATAATTTGCTGATCCAAATGCATTACAGGCTAATGAATCGTAACCATAAGAAGAACAAGTAGGAAATAAATTGTTAGTTGTTGTTGGTCTTGTTAATATAGTGTGATAATTTGTAGTATTTCTAACTGAAACATTTGGACCAGCAGCAGATAAAATAGTTAAACCTGTTGAGGTATATACAGGGGATGTACCAACTGGACCAGTTGCTACTGTTCCTTTTCCACCTGTCCAACCTGTAAAGTTATAATCCTCAAAGCCCATATTAGGACAACTAGTACTAGCTGTTCTATTTGGATTTAGATATATAACAGTTTCTTGAAATTCTTGAGGAGTTTCATAAGGTGTGTGTTTATGATGTTGTTTTTCTAAGGCTTTTTTTGACGAAAAATCATCACGTAAAAATTGCACATATCCATTAATTTCAGACTCTTTTATCCCTTTAGCTTTTGCTTCTAAAATCGCAGCTTCTTCATTAAATATGTTTTTGTTTTGAGAAAGTATTTTCTTCTTTAACTCAATTTCTTCTTGGCTACTTAAATTTTGAGCAAAAACAGTATTGCTAAAAACTAAGGCCAACATTACATTACAAAATAGTATAATTTTCTTCATTATGATCTAATTATTTTTGTGTAAAAGTAGGTATTTTTTTTAAAAATACCCATTATTTAACAATTTCAATACACAGTTTCGACTATAAAAATCCTTATTTCGTTGGATTCCTAAAAAAAATAGATAAATTTTTATGTATTAAGTTTTAAATTAACTTTGCGTATTAAATATTATGGCAGCAGAAAAAAAATCAAAATACATAAAACTTACTTGGTTGCTGGTTTGGTCTCCATTTTTAATTTTGTTCTTTTTAATTACCCTAATTTCGTTTGAGGTTTTCTTTGATTTACCTAGTGTTGAAGAACTTCAAAACCCAAAAAGTAATTTAGCTACTGTAATTTATAGTAGTGATGGCAAAACACTTGGTAAATACTATGCAGAAAATAGGGTAAATGTAAAATATTATGAATTAGACCCTGATTTAGTAAATGCATTAATTAGCACTGAAGACGCTCGTTTTAATGAGCACAGTGGGGTTGATATTAAAGCCCTTGGTCGTTCTGTTTCTGGTATTTTAACTGGAAATATGAATAAAGGTGGTGGAAGTACCCTTACGCAACAATTAGCCAAAATGATGTTCCCACGTCAAAAATTAAGTAAACCAAAAATGGTATTACAAAAATTAAAAGAATGGGTTATTGCTGCGCGATTAGAAAAAAACTACACTAAAGACGAAATTTTGTCGATGTACTTGAATAAATTTGATTTTTTAAATCAAGCGGTAGGTATAAAATCTGCAGCACAAATCTATTTTAATCGAAATCAAGATAGTTTGGAAATTCAACAAGCTGCCATGTTAATTGGTATGGCTAAAAACCCCTCATTATTTAATCCAATAAAAAAAGCAGACACAACCTTACACCGTCGTAATGTAGTTATGATGCAAATGGTGAAATATGGTAAATTAACTCAACAAAAGTACGATAGTTTAAAAAAATTGCCTCTTGGAATTATTTTCCAACCCGAAGATCATAATGATGGGTTGGCGCCTTATTTTAGAGAATATTTAAGGGAATATTTTATGAAAGATTGGTGTGCAAAACACATAAATCCTGAAACTAATAAGCCTTATAACATTTATAAAGATGGTTTAAAAATTTATACAACTATCGATTCTCGTATGCAAAGGTACGCCGAAGAAGCAGTTTTTGAGCATATGACCGATTTACAAAAACTATTCACTAAAGAATGTAAAACTAAAAAAAATGCACCTTTTGCATGGAACGTTAATAAGGAGCAAATAGAAAATATTATGATGAGTTCAATGAAACGAAGTGATAGATACCGTTCATTGAAAAATGCAGGCCTAGCTAAAGAGCAAATTTTAGCTGAGTTTAAAAAGCCTATTAAAATGACTGTTTACAGTCTGCGCGGTGATATAGACACTACAATGTCTCCTTGGGATAGTATAAGGTATTATAAAAGTTTTTTACACACTGGCTTTGTTTCTATTGAGCCTACTACGGGCTATGTAAAAGCTTGGGTAGGTGGTGTAAATCACAGACATTTTAAATTTGATCATGTAAAAGTCGGGCGCCGACAAGTTGGTTCAACGTTTAAACCTTTTGTATACGCATTAGCAATTCAAAATGGACTCGGTCCTTGCCATCAAGTACCTAATGTAAGAACGTGTATAGATTTGCCAGATGGCAAGCAATGGTGCCCTGATAATTCTGATGGAAACAAAGGAACTGGAAAAATGATTACGCTGCGTAAAGCTTTAGCAGGTTCGGTAAATTATGTTACTGCATGGGTAATGAAACAATATGGCCCTGATGCAGTTATTAATTTAGTAAGAAGAATGGGTATCACTTCTCCAATAGATCCTGTGCCATCAATTGCATTAGGCACACCAGACGTTTCGGTTTTTGAAATGGTAGCAGCCAACGCTACTTTTGCCAATAAAGGCACTTACATTCAGCCAACTTTTATTACTCGTATTGAGGATAAAAATGGAAAAGTGTTAGAAGAATTTATTCCAACTACCGATGAGGTTTTTAGTGAACAACACGCTTATGCAATGATTCAGTTAATGCGAGGCGTAGTAGATTATGGTACGGGCTCTCGTTTACGTGGAAGATACAAATTAACAAATGAAATTGCAGGTAAAACAGGAACAACTCAAAACAATGCAGATGGTTGGTTTATGGGTTTAACTCCAGAGTTAGTTGCAGGATGTTGGACAGGTGGTGAGGAAAGAAGTGTGCATTTTAATTCAACAAACGAAGGACAAGGTGCAAGTATGGCATTGCCAATTTGGGGTAAGTTTTTCCAAAAAGTATATGCTGATAAAAGTCTTAAATTAACTAAAGCAGGCTTCCAAAAACCTGCAAATATGGGAGATGTAGAACTTGATTGCAGTGCATATGATGCAGCAAATGAATTGGAAATTAGTGATAACGGATTAGAAATTGATAATTAAGAATTAATATGATAAATAGAGTTGTTAAAAACGCTGAAGAAGCCCTTGAAGGATTAACAGACAACATGACCTTAATGGTTGGTGGTTTTGGATTATGCGGCATACCTGAAAATAGTATTGCCGCTCTAGTAAAAAAAGGTGTTAAAGGTTTGACTTGTATTAGTAATAATGCAGGTGTTGACGATTTTGGATTGGGTTTGTTGCTTCAAACAAAACAAATCAAAAAAATGATTTCGTCATATGTTGGTGAGAATGCTGAATTTGAAAGACAAATGTTAAGTGGCGAATTAGAAGTAGAATTAGTTCCACAAGGAACGCTTGCTACACGTTGTATGATGGCAGGTTACGGCATTCCGTTTTTTCCGACTCCAGCTGGCGTTGGAACTGAAGTAGCTATTGGTAAAGAAACTAAAATGGTAACCTTTAATGGTGAAACAAAAGAGTATTTAATTGAAAAAGCTTTTGAAGCAGATTTTGCTATTGTAAAAGCTTGGAAAGGCGATACTGCAGGAAATTTAATTTTTAAAAGCACTGCTCGTAATTTTAATCAACCAATGAGTATGGCTGGAAGAATAACTGTTGCTGAGGTTGAAGAATTAGTAGAGGTTGGAGAATTAAACCCTGATCATATTCATACCCCAGGAATTTATGTTCACCGAATTTTTAAAGGAGAGAAATACGAAAAAAGAATAGAGCAAGTTACAGTTAGAAAGAAATCTTAAGAATTATGAAAAAAATAGCACTTTACGCAATTTGCGTAATTATTGTATCAAGTTGTTCAAGAGATAAAAATGTTTCAGAAAATACAGATATAAATATTGTTCAAGAAATTAACATGGACAATAAAACATTGAACTTTGAATCTACACGCCGCGAAGGTAGCGCTCATAGTGGAAAATATTATTCTAGTGTAGATACAGTTAATCAGTTTGCAGTAGGATATGAATACATATTACCAGATACATTAAAAAAACGTAATGTTACTGTGTATGTTTCTTGTTGGGTTCGAGAAAAAGAAATGCCTTTTAATGGTGGGGTTGCAATTGCACTTTCTACAACAAAAGGCACTATTAATTGGCATGTTTCAGACCTAAAAAAATCAGTAACAAAATCTAATGAATGGGTTTTTGTAAAAGATTCTATTTTTTATGAAAAAGCATTATTAAATGATCCATTTGTTCAAATTGGAGTAGTAGGTATAAAACAAGTTGGCTCAGATGCTTTAGACATCGACGATTTAAAAATAAATT
>CALMMX010000221.1 GCA_937868545.1 uncultured Bacteroidota bacterium | reverse complement strand
TTATAAAATTAAATAATCTAAAATAATAATTTGATACAATGAAAAATCTATATTTAATATTACTTATTACCGTTTTTATTGTTAGTTGTAAGAAGAACTATTCTTGTAAATGTACAAATCCAGGAGGCTCGTATGAGGTATTTTCAACTAAAAATAGTTATTTAAAAGCAAAAAGAATGTGTGATGATTATTACAAAACTAATTTTGCTGGAGTTTCTTTTAATGAAACCTCATGTAATATTAAATAAACGCTGATTAATTTAATAAATCAATAAATTTATACGTTTCTTTGTTTCTTGCAATTATCAAATAATTGTAGAACTTTGTAAATCGTATGAAAAAAAAGATTGAAATACTTTCCCCTGCCAAAAATTTAGTTCAAGGTATGGCAGCCATTAATGCTGGTGCAGATGCTGTTTATATTGGTGCTCCACAGTTTGGTGCCCGTTCTAATGCTACAAATTCGCTCGAGGATATTGAAGAATTGGTAAAATATGCTCACTTATTTAAGGCTCAGGTTTTTGTTGTTGTAAACACTATTTTGTATGATCATGAATTAGATGATTGTAAAAAATTAATATACACATTGTATGAAATTGGTGTTGATGCTTTAATTGTTCAGGATATGGCAATCTTGGAAATGGATTTACCGCCAATTGTTATTCATGCAAGTACGCAAGCAAATAACAGAGATCCAAAACATGTCAAATTCCTTAAAGATGCAGGAATGAAACGTGTTGTGTTGGCAAGAGAATTAAATTTAGATCAAATTAAAGATATAAGTAACGCAACTGACGTTGAATTAGAATTTTTTGTTTCAGGTGCACTTTGTGTTTCTTTTAGTGGGAATTGTTACATGAGTATTGCTAATGGCGAAAGAAGTGCAAACAGAGGATCGTGTGCTCAAAATTGCCGACTGCCCTATAATTTAGTTGATGGTACTGGAAAAACCCTAATAGCAAACAGTCATTTATTATCCATTAAAGATTTAGATTTAAGTAATCAGTTACCAAATTTAATTGAAGCTGGAATAACTTCATTTAAAATTGAAGGACGATTAAAAGATATGGTTTATGTTAAAAATAACACATCCTATTTAAGAAAAAAATTAGATGCGTTTTTAGAAAACAACGAAAAATTTCAGAAAGCATCTTCTGGTAGAACTTTCTACAACTTCGAAGCAGAAATGGATAGAAGTTTTAACAGAGGTTATACCGATTATTTTGTAAATAAACGTAAAGAAAAAATTGGGTCTTGGGAAAGTCCAAAATCACAAGGACAATTAATTGGAAAATTGTTAGAATTAAAAGCAAATGGTTATGTAATTGAAAATAGCGATTTGCTAAATAATGGTGATGGATTATTTTTTCTGAACGAAAATAATGAACCCGATGGAGCGCAAGTAAATATCATCATTAATGATATTGTTGTTCCAAACACATTTAAAGCTTTAAAACCAGGAACTATTATTTATAGAAATTCTGATGCTAATTTTAATCGTTTAGTTGAAAGAGAGGATAGTGCTATTCGTAAAATTGGGGTTACATTAAAATTTACTGAAACGAATACAGGATTTCAATTAGCAGCAATTGATGAAGATGGGCACCAAAGCATTTCAACTTTTGAATCAGCAAAAGAAATAGCAAAAAATGAGGAATCAACCATTCCTAATATCAAAAAAAATCTTGCTAAAACAGGAAATACACCATTCATTATTGATGATATAGAAGTTGAGTTTACCAGTAATTGGTTTTTACCAATATCTAAAATAAACGAAATAAGAAGAGTTGTTTTAGAGCAACTCATCGATATCAGAGTAAAAGAGTACCATCGTGTAGAAATTCAAATTAAAAAAACAGACCATCCTTATCCTGTTTCTCAATTAGATTTTACTTATAATGTATCTAATACTTTAGCTCGTGCATTTTATAAAAGACACGGTGTTACTGATATTGAAAAAGCATTTGAATTACAATGGGATCCAGGAAAATCGCGAGTAATGGTTACCAAATATTGTGTTAAATATGAATTAGGTAAATGTGCTCGTTTTCAAAGAGAAACCATGGGTGAAAAAGTAGTTGAACCTCTTATTTTAAAACAAGGTGAATTGGAATACAAATTAAAATTTAATTGCAAACCTTGCGAAATGGAAATTTGGGAGAAAGATGCTGAATTAGAGTTTGAAGACGAAGATTAATTAATATTTATAGAAAGAAGCTGATTTATTTCAGCTTCTTTTTTTACAGATTATTTGGTTTTTGAAAATTCAAATCCACTATAATAAATGTTTCCGTTTTCTAAAATTCTAACAGTTTCACCTGTACCCCTCCCAATTCCACCAGTTACAGCAGTGTTTTCTGATAACATATTTAAATATAAATCATTATTTGTATCAGGTGTTTTTCCTTTAGTTTTAATAAAAATAAAACCATCTTTTTCT
>CALMMX010000220.1 GCA_937868545.1 uncultured Bacteroidota bacterium | reverse complement strand
CATTTAATTTATTATTAAATGTAGGGCTTACTCCATCACAAGTTCATGGAGATGCTTTTAGTGGCTTTCATAAGGTTGGCTTTACAGGAGGTTTGGGGGTAGAATCTGTTTTTTCAGATAAAGCAAAAATGAGCTTATCATTTATTTTTATACAAAAAGGTGCTCGCAAAAATCAAAATCCTACTAAGGGCGATTTAACATTTTATTACTTGAATTTAAATTACCTTGAAGTACCTTTAATGGTTACCTATACACAATCTAAAAAATACATTTTTGATATTGGAGTTTCAGCAGGGTATTTAATAAATTCTTATGAAGCCACAGAAAATGGGAGCTTTGGCAATTTATATCCATTTAAAAAAATGGAATACTCAGTCAAAATTGGATTAGGATATAATATCAACTCCAAATGGTTTGCTAACTTTAGAAGTAGCAATTCATTTATTACTACAAGACCAAATTACACAAAACAAGCAATTTATTTCAACAATATACTGGCTCGAACGTTTAATAAAGGATATTACAATAATATATTAGAATTTACATTGGGTTATAGGATTTTTACAAAAAAACAAAATTGATACAAAAACATAAAATAATAGTAAGTATTACTGGTGCAAGTGGAAGCATTTATGCAAAAGTTTTGCTAGATAAATTACAAAAATTATCAGATCAAATAGAGGCTGTTGGGATTGTTATGAGTGACAATGCTAAAGATGTGTGGAAACACGAATTAGGTAATGAAGATTATAAAAATTACCCGTTCACATTTTATGAGAAGACTAATTTTTATGCCCCATTTGCATCAGGTTCTGCAAAATATAATACCATGATAATTTGCCCTTGTAGTATGGGAACTATGGCTCGTATTGCAACAGGAATAAGTAATGATTTAACTACACGTGCTGCTGATGTAATTTTAAAAGAAAGACGTAAACTCATTTTAATGATTAGAGATACGCCCTATAGTTTAATTCATATTAATAATATGCAAACTGTAACTCAAGCTGGAGGTATAATTTGTCCAGCATCGCCTTCCTTTTACAGTAATCCAAAAACATTTGAAGAATTAGCCTCTACTGTTGTAGATAGAGCGCTTGATTTAGCGGGATTAGAAATTAAATCGTATCGTTGGTCGGAATAAGTAAAATAGTTTATTCTTTCAAATAACTCATTATTTCCTTAAAACTAGGTCTTTGCAAGATATCATTTTCCCAACATTTTTGTTTAAGTAGTTCAAGCTTTTTAAATGTAGGATGATTCATTTCTGATTTGTCACAATTCATTAATAAATCGTCTATTAAACAGCCAAATGCTCTTACATCAATCCTTTCAAAATAAGATGCTTCTTCTTTATTTGTATTATAAAAACTTGCCGCACCAAAATCACCAAAAATGGTATTAGCATTTTCATCAATTAAGGTATTATGAGCATATAAATCGCCATGCATTATGCCCCTTACATGCAAGTGGTAACAGGCATCTGCAATGGATGATGTGATTTTTAAAATAGATTGTAATGAAAATACAGTGCCTGCTTTAAAGGTATCTCTAGTGCAGGTTTCAAAACTTGGTGGACCAGCTAAATTAAAATAGTTTTGAGGGATAATTTCAAACACCAAACCCAATTTTTGTTGAGGGTGATGTTGAATTTTTGCAACAGTGTTCACTAAATTTTTGTGATTATCAACAGCAATACAGGCATTCATTTCATCTTCAGGATAGCCATCGCTAGTTACTTCACCCTTAAAAATTTTTACGGCAACTTCTTTAGTATTAACTGCATCATTAAAAATTGCTTTATAAATATGACCAGATGCACCTTCGCCCAATTGCTCTAAAATAGTAAGTCTATCCCACTCCATTAAATTAAGTTTATCTAAATTAACTGATGTTTTATGACATGGGTTACCTGCAAAAGCTAACCATGCTAAACGTGGTAATTCAAATAAAAAATCAGGAAACTGTGAAATACTATTTGCCGAAATCCTTAACAATTCAAGGTTTTTGCAATTTACCATTTCTTTAGGTAATGATTTTAACTTATTACCTGCAAGTGCTACTTTTTGTAATTTAATACAATTACCAATACTTTTAGGTAATTCTTCAATTAAATTATTTGTTAATATTAGCCACTGCAAATGTTTTGGAAACGCATTTTCAGGAATAAATTTTATTTTATTTGATTTAAACCCAATCATAGTTAATGATTGGCATGTTGAAAATACATCTGGGAAATTTGTGAAATTATTTTCCGAAAAAAAAGCAATTTTCAATTTCTTTAAATCACTGAAATTACTGGGCAACTGCGATAAATTATTGTTAGATAAATCTAATATTTCTAAAGTATCGGCTAAATCAAAAATTTGTTGAGGAAATGTATTTAATTGGCAAGAAAGCTTAAGTATTTTTGAGCCTTTAAGTTCACCCGAAACTAATTGATTTAAAGTATGCATGGCTATTATTTTTTTTACAATTCTTTAAATCAAAAACAGCAATTAAATTTAAAATACAGTATAAAGCAATCTTCCAACTAAAAAATAAATGGTTATTCCAATTATATCATTTAAGGTAGTTACAAATGGGCCAGTTGCAAGAGCAGGATTAATTTTAAAACGATTCATAGTTAAAGGAACAAATGTTCCTAAAAACGAAGCACATAAAATAACGGTAATTAAGGCAACACTAACAGTTGCGGCTAATTGCCACGATTCGTTTATTAATAAATTATACCCTAAAATTAAACTAGAACAAATTAGTCCGTTTATTAAGCCAACACCTAGTTCTTTTAACAATTTAGGGGCAATTTTATCAGTAATAAGTGTATTATTTGCTAAACCTTGTACTATTATTGCAGAAGATTGAACGCCCACATTTCCGCCTGTTGCCCCAATTAATGGTATAAAAAAAGCCATTTCGGGATGCAATTTAATTTGCGCTTCGTAACCTCCAATTATACGTGAACCAACAATACCACCACACATTCCTACCAAAAGCCAAGGAATACGGGCCCTTGATAATCGCCATAATGAGTCATTACTATCTACATCATCGGTAATACCACTCATGAGCTGAATATCTTTTTCAGCCTCTTCGCGCATTACGTCTACAACGTCATCAATGGTAATTCTACCAACTAATCTACCTAATTGGTCAACTACAGGTAAAACAACTAAATCGTATTTTTGAATTAATTCTGCTACATCCTCGCTTGATGCTGACGTTTTAGTAGAAATAACATCAGGGTCATATATTTCTTCAACTTTTGCAAGTGGATGGGATATTATGAGTTTTTTTAAGGATAACATACCAATAAGCTTTTCGTTCATGTCTACAACATAAACAGCATACATGGTTTCTACATTATCTGTTTGTCTTCTAATTTCATCTATACAAGCCGAAACCGACTCATGAGCATAAACACTAATTAACTCTTTTGCCATTAAAGAACCAGCGGTTCCTTCATCATAGCTCATTAAATCTGCAATATCACTTGCTTGTTCAATATCTTCAATTTGAGATAAAACCTCATTTTGAATTTCTTCAGGTAATTCGTTGATAACGTCGGCGGCGTCATCAGAATCCATGTTATCGAGTTGTTCGGCAATTTCTTTAGTTGAAAAAGTGGCTAAAATAGCCTCACGTTTATCCTCTTCTAATTCGAGTAATACATTGGCTTTTTGGTCTTCTTCAATTAAATTATAAAGATAAATCGACTCTTCTAAATCTAATCTGTTTAAAATTAAGGCAATATCAACTTCGTAAAGCTCTGTAAGCTGAGCACTTAAATACATATCATCTTGATTGAAGATGGCTGTCTTTAATTGTTCTATATAGTCTAAGCTAAGCTCAAATTGCATAACCTCTTTTTTTAGAGCTCTAAAGGTAGGGTTTTACAATTACAATTTACTCAACTTTCGTTTTAAAATTGCATTAAAAAATATTGCCGCCAAAATAATTGCAAATCCAATATAAAATGTAATAGATAAATCTTTGTTTTCATGAAACAAAATACTGGCTAAAATAACGCCATAAATTCCCTCCAAGTTTACTGTTAAATTGATAGTATATGGGCTTAAATGCTTCATTAAATTTACACTTGCAATAAAAGGATATACAGTACAAACACCAGCTAAAAGAAATAATAAAAAAGTATCATTTGTAGATAATGTGAAAAACGTATTTGAAAATGAATTATTAAAAAATAAATAAATGGTTAAACCAACTAAAGCAGCAGTTAGCTCTACAAAAGAGAGTACTGAAGATGTTATTGGAGCCTTTTTATCTTGAATCATAACTCCATTTAGCACTGAAAAAACAGATGCTGTAAAAGCTGCCAAAACACCCAATAATATGCCCAATGCATATTTTATTTCTACCGAAAAAATTAAACAAATTGCCCCAATTATTATTAACCCAATTAGGAGTTCATAAACAACAAATTTTCTTTTATAAATAAGAGGTTCTATAATGGCTGTAAACAAAGTCCCCGTGCTAAATGCTGCCATTGTAACTGACACGTTTGAAACTTTTATAGCTCCATAAAAAC
>CALMMX010000219.1 GCA_937868545.1 uncultured Bacteroidota bacterium | reverse complement strand
AGATTGATTTTCTTTTCTTCTACTGCTTTTAAGATTAAGGTTGCGGTAAACATTTTTGAAATTGAACCAATTCTATATTTGGTTTGGTTATTTGTTTTTTTTGAGATTTCAATATCTACAAAACCAATAGCATTGGAATATAATAATTTTCCATTTTGAGAAATGGCAATGCTTCCCATAAACTTATTTTTCTGTTCCAATACTTGGAACAAACTATCCAGCCGTTGCTTATTAAAAAATTGAGAAAAACAAGTAGCTGTGATGAAAGTGAATAGATTGATAATTAAGATTTTTTTCATGTTGATTTATTTTTGATTGATTATTTTTTTTAATTTTAATAAAAGGGTAAGAAGCAGATAAAAAAATACTATTGAAAGTAACATAACAGGAATAAACCAATTGCCTAAAACTTCTGTTATTCCGTTTTCTTTCGCTTCGCTCGATTTTCCTAATACAAAAAAAGAAGCGTCTCTGTAATACAATCCTACTTCTGTTGGATTTGTTATTTTAGCGAAAATCAGAAACACAAATCCAAAAAGGAATAGATATAAAATAAAGAAAATGATGTATGTAATTCCATTGGTAAAATTTAGAACCAGAGCTTTAAAAACGTGAATTGGATTAAATGTTTTTGTTGCTTGTTCCAGTTTTTTGTCAGCAACTAATGGTTTTAAAACTTCTTCAGGAATCCCTAGTTTTTCTATAACATCTAATAATATATCAACTTCATTTGAGCCATTTTTATGTTGTATGGCCTCAAAAATATGGCTATTAAATTCCATATAAATATCATCTTGATTTTGTTTTGAAAGCGAACTTGATGCTTTTTTTACACGTTTCATGTAGTCGTTATAAACTCTTTTTGAGGCTTCTTGACTGAATTTAATGTTTTCTATTTTCATTTTATGATTTTTTGAATTGATATTTCTAATTTTTTCCAATACTCATTCATCTGAACAAGAGTTTTTACTCCAATTTCAGTTAAACAATAATATTTTCTTGGAATTCCTGTCTCTTGCTCCACCCATTTAGAATCAACTAAATTTTCTGTTTTTAATCTGTTCAATAATGGATACAAAGTACCTTCTGCAATATCTATTTCGGTATGTTTTTTTATTTGTTCAATAAGTTCATAACCGTAATACTCATTATCTTTTAGTATATTCAGAATAATAAAAGTAAGTGTACCTTTTTTTACCTGCGATTTCCAATTTGTTACAAAATTTTCATTCATTCTGCAAATATATAACTAAATACATAGTATAACAATGTATGTTTTGAAATTTTCAAAAATTTAATGTAAGTTGTTAATTTAGAGTTATTTAAATTTAGGTAGCGCAATCCTTAGTGAATTACTTTTATCAATTCTTATAAGTTATAAAATCATTGTAATTATGTTTCCATTTAATTTGCTGATTTATGTAATAACATAATTATATCATATTGATTTTAAGTTTTTAATTAAAAATAAACTTAATTAACCTTTCAATGATAAGCTAAAATAGATTTTTTTAAAGTTACTTTAAGCAAAAAAAAAGACTGTCATTTTTTGACAGTCTCTTTTATAAAATTTAAATTAATTATTGCTTACCAAATATTTACGCGTTTAGCATCTGGTCTGTACATACCATCTCCTGCTTTAACACCAAAAGCTTCGTAAAACTCTGGCATATTACTTAATGGTCCTAAAACCCTAAAGTTAGCTGGTGAATGTGGGTTTGTAGCCACTAATTGTTTTAATGAAGCATCGCGCATTAATGATTTCCAACCTTGAGCCCAAGATAAGAAGAAACGTTGCTCGCCCGTAAAACCAGCTATTACAGGTGATTTTTGATTGTTTAATGATTTTTTATAAGCATAATATGCCATTGTTAATCCACCTAAATCGGCAATATTTTCACCTTGAGTTAACTCACCATTTACATGTAAAGTATCAATAGCAACAAATCCATCAAACTGTTCAATAATTAATTTTGTTTTGTCTTTAAAGTTTTTGTAGTCATTATCAGTCCACCACATTTTTAAATTACCATCTGCATCAAATTGAGCACCTTGGTCATCAAAACCATGCGTTAATTCATGTCCAATAATAGATCCCATAATTCCATAGTTAAATGCATCATCAGCATTAGCATCAAAAAATGGTACTTGCATAATACCTGCAGGGAAAGCAATTTCGTTAGAAGTTGGATTGTAATAAGCATTAACTGTAGGAGGAGTCATTCCCCATTCCATACGATCAACTGGTTTGCCTATTTTAGCTAACATTCTACCATATTGGAATTTACGCCCATTGCAAACGTTTTTCCAATAAGATTCTTTTGCAATTGATAATTTAGAATAATCAATCCAAGTATCAGGAAAACCAAGTTTTTTAATTAATTTATCAAGTTTTTGATTTGCTTGTACTTTAGTTTCTTCGCTCATCCAATCTCTGGTTTTAATACGCTCTCTGTAAGAAGCAATTAAATTATCAACCATTATATTTACTCTTTTTTTAGAGTTAGCATCAAAATGCTTATCAACAAATAATTTACCTAATGCTTCTCCTAAAGCCTCATCAATAGCACCATTAACTCTTTTATAACGGGGTTTTAATTGTTTTTTTCCTGATAAAACAGTCCCATTAAATTTAAAACTTTCGTTTACAAATTTACTAGATAAATAAGGAGCAGCTTCTGAAACTAATTTCCATTTTAAGAAAATTTTCCATTCAGGAATCGTAATTGAATTAATGGTTGAATTTAATCCTTCGTAAAATTTAGGTTGATTTAACACTAAAATTGCTGGCGTTTTTATACCAATTGCAGCAAAATAAATATCCCAATTTACATTTGGCGACATTTTTTTTAGGTCTTCAATTTTATATGGATTGTATTGTTTTTCCATATCACGTTGTTCAGTTGCATTTTGCGAAACCTTTGCTAATTCAGTTTCTACTTTCATTACAGTTGCAGCATTTGCTTTTGCAACTTCTGGTTTCATGCCTAAACAAATAAACATTCTTTCAATGTGATCAGAATATTCTTTTTTAATAGATTCGTATTGAGCTTCAAAATAAAAATCTTTATCAGGTAAACCAAAACCAGTTTGTCCTAAATAGCATGTATTTTCATTACTACTTTTAAAATCTGAATAAACATAAAAACCAACCATTCCCGAAATACCTTTAGTATTAAGTAATGCTGTAGTTTTAATTAAATCGGCTTTTGTTTTTATTAAATCAATACTTGCTAAATCTCCTGCAATAGCCTTTGCTCCATTTTTTTCAATGGTAGTAGAATCCATTCCAACTAAATAAAAGTCTCTAATTTTTTGTTCATTGCTTCCAGGTGTTGCATTAGATTTTATCGAAACATCTAATAATATAGCCTTTAAGTTAGCCAAATTACGCTCATTTATCTCATTAAAGCTACCCCAGCTTCCATCACTTGCAGGTATTTGCTGGGTTTTAAGCCATTTGCCATTTGCATATTTAAAAAAATCGTTTCTTGGATTAGCCGAAGAATCTATGTAGCTTAAATTAATACCAGGCGACATTGTTTGCGCTATAGCATTTGCCCCAATAAATAAGCTTGAAGTAATAATAAGTAGTTTTCGCATAATTGTTTTTTTTTATAAATGTAAAATAAAAAGGTTTATAAAATGTATTTTTTGTTTGAGTGTTTAAAATGAATGATGAGCGGTTTTATAACACGTAAAAATCTTCTGGAATATGATTTATTAATCCAACCTCTTGAGCTTTGTTAAATAGTAAATTAATGGCATTTTTTCCTATAGTTCCAAGGTCTACACTAAATTCATTAACATAAAGTGCAATGTGTTTTTTCATTACATCTTCACTCATTTCTTGTGCATGTTGCCTTACAAAGGGCATGCAGCTTTCAGGATTATTAAAGGCGTATTGCACGCTTTGTTTAATTAAATTATCTACAGTGTGTTGTAATTTATGATCAATTTGTTTTTTTATTACTATTCCTCCTAATGGAATTGGTGCATTAATAAGGCTTTCCCAAAATTCACCTAAATCAATTATTTTTTCTAAACCTTTTTCTTGATAAGTAAATCTATTTTCATGAATTAGTAAACCGGCATTTACTTTTTGAGTTAAAACCGCATTTTCTATATCACTAAAAAGCATAATTTCTTTTTTTTGAGCTTGTGGGAAGGCAAGGCTTAATAAGAAATTAGCGGTAGTATGTTTTCCAGGTATAGCAATTGTTGCATTTGTAATATCATTTATTAAGCAATTTTTAAGCTTAACTAATAATGGCCCACAATTAAAGCCAAGAGCACTTCCGCTATTTAATAAATTGTAAAATGGTGTTAAATACAAATATGCATGGTAGCTTAGTTTTGTAATATCTAATTCTTGATTAAAAGCTCTATTATTTAAGGCTTCTACATCTTCCATAATTACTGTAAAATCAATTCCTTGTGTATCAATTTTTTTGTGAATAAGGGCATCAAAAATAAAGCAATCATTAGGGCAAGGCGAAAATCCAATTGATAAATTCATGTTTTTATGAATGAAGTTTATTAAATATTATGTCAAAAAAAAACCGATTTGAACTTCAAATCGGTTTTTTTTATGAATGAAGTTTATTAAATATTATGTCAAAAAAAAACCGATTTGAACTT
>CALMMX010000218.1 GCA_937868545.1 uncultured Bacteroidota bacterium | reverse complement strand
AAAAATGAATAAGCAATCTGTACTGTAATTTAAAACCTCAGTCCCATTCCAAACTCCAACCAATTATGGTAAAGTTTTATGCGTGATTCTTTAATGGGAACTGTATTAAATTCTCTTTGATAAATTATGTTTGCAAAAAAATGATTTCCATTATAACCTAGCTGAGTTTTAAAATTAGTGTAAACAGGCACATTAAACCATAAGCGGCTCTTATTAGTTTGCGTATACTTTTGTAATTGGATGCCGCTTCCAACCATAAAAACAGGCGTAAAATGAAACTTTTTATATACAAATTGGTAGCCATAACCCATTGATAATAGTGAACTAAAAAAATTACCGTATTTAAATTTATCTAAGTTTGGATAATAGGTGCTTTGTGTAGCAGGTACAAACGTTGAGTCTGATTCCATTCGCTGGTATCTTTCAGAAATTGCTATTAAAAAAGAACCAGCACTCTTTTTTTGCCTTTCTCCTTGCGCAAAGGCAGCATTCATTGAGAAGTTTTTATTGAAATTGTAACCCAAATTTAGTCCACCTTCAATAATTCTTAATTTATCTGTTTTTGGATAGCCCAACGAATCTTTATTCCAATTAGGATAAAATGATTTATAATTATCTAAATAAAAGCCAGTATAGTCTCTATAAAAAATGCTCCATAACCAGCGGCGACCTTGTATATTTACAAAAATGTTTCTAAACTTTGTTTTACCGTAAATTTTATCACTTTCTGGTGTGCTTGGTAATTTTAGAGCTGCTGAAATGTATACTTTTTTAATTTTTAATGATAAACCAACAACACCTGGAATGTTTGGTTTATACCTAAATTTTTCGCCTTTACTAAGTAATCGGCTACTTACATCAACCCAAACCGAAGGATAGACAAAACGGGTACGTATTAAAAAATTTTTAGGGAAACTTTCAATATTTTCGGGTAATTCTTTGGGTTTTTTTTCTTTTTTTGGTTTTTGAGCAAGAGCTACCGCACTAAAAAGTATAATAAAAATAATAAGGTTGTTTTTTAGCTTCATGCAAAATAAAAATTACGAATTACTAAGATAATACTTTATTTAAGAGTATTAAAAATTGCTTATTTTATTGATTTCTGCACAAAATTTATAGTTATATTTAGCCTTCAAAAATTAAATCGATTCAAAAAATATAAAAATGGAAAAAGTATTAAAAGCACTAGGCATTAAAGATTTAAATATTGGTTGTGCAACAGGCGCAAATTATTTTGCAAACGGAGATGTATTAGAATCATATAGCCCTGTAGATGGGAAATTAATAGCAAAAGTACAAGTTGCTAACGAAGCAGATTATCAAAAAGTTGTAAAAGTAGCATCTGAAGCATTTTTAACTTGGCGTAACATTCCTGCGCCTAAGCGTGGGGAAATTGTTCGTCAGTATGGTGAAAAATTAAGAGCTAAGAAAAATGATTTAGGGAAATTAGTTTCTTACGAAATGGGAAAATCTTTGCAAGAAGGTTTAGGTGAAGTGCAAGAAATGATTGATATATGTGATTTTGCAGTTGGAGTTTCTCGTCAGTTATATGGTTTAACTATGCATTCTGAAAGGGAAAACCACCGTATGTATGAACAATGGCATCCATTAGGAATTGTTGGTATTATATCTGCTTTTAATTTCCCAGTAGCTGTGTGGAATTGGAATACAGCATTAGCATGGATTTGTGGTGATGTGTGTATCTGGAAACCATCAAGTAAAGTGCCTTTATGTGCTGTAGCTTGTCATAATATTTGGGTAGAAGTTGCTAAAGAAAATAATTTACCTGAAGGTGTTTCTTGTTTATTAGTTAGCCCAAGTGCAATTGGTGAAAAAATGTGTGAAGATGCTCGCATACCGTTAGTATCTGCAACTGGTTCTACACGTGTTGGAAGAATTGTTGGAACAAAAGTAGCAAGCCGTTTCGGACGCTCAATATTAGAATTAGGTGGTAATAATGCTGTTATTATTTCGCAACATGCCGATTTACCAAACGTTTTACCAGGATTAGTATTTGGTTCTGTAGGTACTGCTGGGCAACGTTGCACTAGTACACGTCGTTTAATTATTCATGAAGATATTTATGAAGATGTAAAACAAAAATTAGTAAGTGCATACAAGCAATTACGTATTGGTGATCCATTAAACGAAAATAACCACGTTGGGCCATTAATTGATAAAACGGCTGTAAAAGATTATATGAGTGCAATTGAAAAAGTAATTGCAGAAGGCGGAAAAGTATTAGTACCAGGTGGTGTTTTAGAAGGTAAAGGCTATGAAAGTGGTTGTTATGTAAAACCATGTATTGCTGAGGCAAAAAATGATTTTGAAATTGTACAACACGAAACCTTTGCTCCAATTTTATACATTATGAAATACAAAACAATTGAAGAAGCTATTGCTCTTCAAAATGGTGTTCCTCAAGGTTTATCTTCTTCTATCATGACGTTAAACATACGTGAGTCTGAATTATTCTTATCAACTAATGGTAGCGATTGCGGTATTGCAAATGTAAACATTGGTACAAGTGGTGCCGAAATTGGTGGTGCTTTTGGTGGTGAAAAAGAAACAGGTGGTGGACGCGAAAGTGGTTCTGATAGCTGGAAAGCATACATGCGCCGCCAAACAAATACCATTAACTACGGTACTAAATTGACTTTAGCGCAAGGTATTAAATTTGATTTTTAAAATAAACATAAAATAAAAAAGAGCTAATCCGCTTGTTGGCGGACAGTTTAACAAAAAAAGTAAACAATGACAATATCAAACAACAAAGTAGTATCGGTAAATTATCATTTATCATCACATGTAGAAAACGAAGCTCCTGAATTAGTAGAGCAAACTTCAAAAGATCATCCTTTTACATTTTTATTTGGAGCAGGACAATTATTGCCTGATTTTGAAATGAATTTAGTAAATAAAAAAGTAGGAGATACATTTGACTTTTTAGTTGCACCTGCTAATGGTTATGGTGTTTCTGATAAAGAAATGATTGCAAAAATTCCTAAAGAAGCATTTTTTGTAGACGGTGAATTTGATGCAGAACGTGTTATTGAAGGAGAAGAATTAATGATGAATGATGCTGACGGAAACCAATTAATGGGATTTGTTGAAGAAATAGGTGATAACTACGTTATTATGGATTTTAACCATCCTTTAGCAGACCATACTTTACATTTTGTTGGCGAAGTATTATCTGTAAGAGAAGCTACAGCAGAAGAATTAGATCATGGTCATGTACATGGGCCAGGTGGACACCACCACTAAAAGAATAGAAAAGCTACTTTGAAAAAAGTAGCTTTTTTTTTGGTTTAATTTTTAATGTTTGATTTTTAAAAATTTTATCAAACTATTTTTTTGCAGAAGCGAATAAAAAAATTGTGTATTGGTCTTTTGATAAGTCAAATAACTTTCTTTCGATTGAGCGATTGCTATTGCAAATGCTTTGATGTCACCCGCATAAGTTTTAGGTGCTGTTATGTTTCGCTAGCGGCACACAGTTTAAGTTAACGCTACACCAACATTGTCCTTAAAAACTACACAATAGTTTTCGTCTGCTTGTCCGAATAAAATTTTATAACCTGAAAGATTGTTTACGTATTCTGCGAGGTCTGAGTTTGTCAAATTATTTTTTGATGAAAGGTCTTTTATTTTCCAAGGAAAATTGTCTTGAGTTGGATTTGGTGTATGTAAAAATAATGCGTCATCTCCACTTTCGTAGTCAAGAAGGGTTGCCCATATTTGATATTCAGTTTTTATTGATTTTGCTTTTTCTTCAAGCACTGCAAATTCTCTAAACAACTTGTCAAGATGCGGCTTGCGTCTTTTGAAGCTGTCGTTACCATATCCTTTCCAATCAAAATGTGTGTGCCATAAGTCAAAACAAGCTTTATCTTTGTCTGTGAAGTTTAGTCCACTCCAATTTTCCTTTTGTTTCTTAAGGTTTTGATAGTAACGTCTAAGGCCTCTGTGTTTTCTCATTGTTGTCAAAGTATTTTAGTTCCGCTTTTGGAACATAACTAATCGCTAAGTCCTATAAATTTACAAAACATTGCCCAACCTTGCAACAGTATGCAATGTATACCTTATTAATTGTATGATGTTTGCAAAGTATTATAAAAAGGTAAGATTTTTCTAATTGATTTAATTCAATTTGATTCCTAGAATTATTTTAATTAAATTTAAATAAAAGAAATTTTATGGAATACGGCTAATTAAGTGTTTCATATTGTATTTTAAATAATTTATATGAGAATTTTACTATTTACAATTTTATGCTTGTCAATTTTTGTTAGTTGTAGAAAGGATTATCCTAGTGATATACCTGATTGGTTAAAAACGAGAATTGATAAATGCAAATATGGAAAGTGTTGCTCGAGTGGGATTTCGAGCGTTGATGAATACATAAATAATGCAAATCAAAATAAAATTTATAAAATCTCCGACCATAATATATCAATGGCGAGCAAGTATTATTACGATTTTGATGGAAATACTGTTTGCATTTATAATTCACATTTTAACATTAATAGCGATAGCTGTGGTTCAATTAAACTAAGTGAATTGAAGTATACTAGAAATGTTTGGCATGTTGAACAAAAGAAATGTCATGATTAATATTAAGCAACTTAAATTCATAGTTATATTGTGTTTGTTTTTTTCACAGCCTTTATCTAGTCAAGATGATTGGACTGGAAGAGATACAACTACTAAGGCTAATACCATTTATTTAGAGCTTTTAGGGAGTAGTCAATTATATTCGATTAATTATGATAGATTGTTATTTCAAAAGAACAAAAAAAAGTTTACTGCTAATATTGGACTTATGTATTTGCCATTTGGAGTATTTAATAAATTTGGCAATACCGGAAGTAATGTTCAAATACCGTTTTCTTTTAATTATTTGTGTGGTAAAAAACATTCATTTATTAGTGGTGTTGGCTTTACATTTCAAAATTATAACATGAAAGAGAGTTATATTTTACCACTTGTTCAAATGGGATATCGCTTTCAAAACTCAAGTAATGGATTCTTTTTTCAATCTACAATAATAGGTTTTGTGCATTATTTTGAGTACCCATTGTATTATAATTATCCAATAAAACCTTGGTTGAGTTTTGGTTTTGGTCGTTCGTTTTAAAATTAATTTTGCATCATCAGCATAGTGTTTATTGCAGACGATACTCTCGTAATTGTTGCAAATGAGGACTATGTTGTGAATTTGACAACCTCTTTATTGCTGATATTTTTTTAATTGTAATTCTTAAAAGATATCCTTGCTTTTTTACCTTCAACTTTTAGCTGCATGTTTTCGCTTATTTTTATTATACGAAGCTTTTGGTAATTCAATAATGATAAACCTATCTCTTGAATTGTGAATTGTGGTAAGGTTTCAACTTCTTGATATTCTATTGTGGTTTCGCCATTTGTAATAGTATTATTAATTTTTTTGCAATTATTTAGTTTTGCGAATTTTTCTAAATCTGAAATGAGTTGTTTGTCGGCGTAAATTTTTATGTATGTTACCATTGCAAATTGCCTTGGATATTTTTTTCCTACAGTTAAAATAGTATTAAATTCTTTGTAGGTCATTGATTGAGATTGTTGTTTTTTAGTAAAATCTAAACCCTCTAAATAACTTGCTTGATATTCTAATATTGCCAATTCATTTTTTGTATTCTTAAAGCTTAGTGTTTTGTACCAAGCTATTGGTAAACTATCCAAAACTGTTTTAGTGGTTGATGTATCTAAGGAAATATTTAGAGTTTTTGATTTTGCAAATAGTTCATCAAGGGTGTTTATTTTCCTAGTTTTATATTCAATTCCCCAATCACCAAAGTGGTCACCTAATTGATGAGATTGTTTTGGTTTAAAAAACTCTAAAGTTGCAGACTCTCCAATTAAGTATTTTCCAATGTAGGAATCTGAGGTTGTTTCTTGATACAATTCTCTGCAAAAAAACAAAGTGTCTTTAATGTATTTGCTTTGAAACAATTGATTGTATGAAATACTATCAATGCAAATATATAGTGTGTTGAAATCAGTTTTTGGGTATAATTTTACTTGCCCAAGTCCTATTAACTTTAAAAATAGTAAACTTAAAAATAGGTATTTTTTCATATAAAACATTTTATTCTTGATTAAATTCAATCATTTATTCAAATATAAATAAATTATTGTATGCGTTTAAAAACGCATTTCTATAACATCCTCGTTGCAAACGAGGACGAGGTTGGGGCCTAGTTTTTTTTCACCAGAATTTCCACCAAGGTCTATTTACAGCGGCTTTGTCTTGTCCAACATTAACAGTTATTGATGCGTCTTCGGTTTCCCATATTGTCGCTGTGTTAATATTTATTGCATTTAAATTAATGAAAGAGTCAATTTGATTTTGTAATTGTAAATTTGAGTCAGCCAGTGGAATTGAAATAATGTTCGGGTCTTTCTGGTCAATTCGCTTCATTCTGTCACTAAGTAGCTTTAAGGTCTTTTTAGAATAACTTATTTCATTACTGTCATCAATTCTAAATTGGTCGTCAACTATAAAATAGTCCATTGCTAAAATTGAAAAGAATTCATTGTCTCGACGGTCGAAGTAAAAGAACTCTGAAATTCCTGTCGAAGTAGCATTAAATGCACTTGTCAGCCAGTTGTTTATTTGTTCTTGTCTTGTCATTGTCAAAATTGGCACTAACGGTTTCGGGCTTTGCGTTCGGGCGGGTTTCGGAGCACAAAGTTTCAATTTATTACTAAAGTT
>CALMMX010000217.1 GCA_937868545.1 uncultured Bacteroidota bacterium | reverse complement strand
CTGCTAAAAATGTTGTAGTTGTTGTAAAGGTTGTATTTGAATATTTTGTAACCCCCGCAGTAGGTGTACAACATGCGAATAAGGTTATAGTTTGAGAACCAACACAACCGCCACTACTTGTGTATGTTGCAACAAAATTTATATTAGCGGTATAGTTAATATAACTTGTAAGGTTTACTGTGGCTGTACTTACACCACCTGTAATTGGAACTGGTAAAATGGCACCACTTGTAGCATTTGTAGCTACCCATGTTGCACTTGAGCCACCTGGGCTTGTATAATAATTCAATACAGTTGTGCTACCACTACTTACTGCTGAACATAAATTACTTAGTGTAGATGTTATGGAAATAGTAGGTTTTGGCAATACAGTAACTGTAATAGTTTTAATGGCTGTACCACCGCAAACTCCCGTACCTGTTACAGTATAAATAGTTGTGACTGATGGGGTAACTACTATAGAGTTAGAAACAACTCCACTAGGTTGCCAAGTGTAACTTGTTGCACCACTTGCCGTTAAAGTTCGGGTAGCTCCTGGGCAAATACTTTGATTAGGTGAAGCTATTAATGTTGGGGTTGATGAAGTAACCAATAACGTTAATGTGCTTGTATTAGGACAGTGTGAATAATTTTCACCTGTTACTTCAATTGTATATGTACCTGGTGTAGTATAAATATGAGTTTTAGTAGAATCTAAAACATATTCAGAACCACCACCATCTCCCCAGTCAATTGTCATTCCTGCAGTTGCAAATATTGTAGTACTTACATATAAACCGCTACCAGATAATGTTGCTGTTGCTCCTGCACATAATGGATTTGGTGCTATTGTGTAACTTGGATAGGGGGGGACATATACTCCTATGGTTTTTGTTAAAACACACGAAAAATCTGACGAATATACCAAAATACTATAAGTATTAATACCAACTGTATATAATGGAACGCCATAAAAACTTCCTGCTATATCCGTAATTGTACCTGGTAATAAGGAATATATATATCCTGCACTCGAAGGTGATGTTATAAAATCTACTGTGTTGCCAACACATAAATTTGTTGATACTACTGTATATGTTGGTAAAATTACTTGTGGTACTAAATTTATATATGATGTTGCAGTGTTTTCACATCCTCCCAAACTACTAGTTACTGTAAAAGTTGTATTAGTTGCAGTAACTGCAATACAAGAACCTGTTAAAGTGCCTAAACTTGGGCTTGAAGTCCATGTATAAGTAGTCCCAGCAATTACAGGATTAACACATAAAGTAGTAGTTGGGGGTAATATTGAACAATATGTAGTATCTACTGGCGGTACTGTAAATGAAGGTTTTTGAATAACAGACACATCATCAAAGTAATAATAGGCATTTCTAAAATTTATATTTATAATTGATGGATCAAGATTAACTACAACTGAACTTCCTACACCTACAAAATTACCAATAGTCATAGTATTATAATTACTTGTAGCTACAAATGTTGCAGTTAATTGTATCCATGCTGTTGATATTATTGGTGTTGTTGCCATATTGATTATTTGACCGACAGGACTTACAATAGCATTATAGCTTACTTGTGTATATGCACCATTACTAAATGCTACTTGTATATTTGAAGTAGCAAAAGTTTGTGCAGGATTTCGTTTTACCCATAAACTTACACTATAAGTTTTTGCTGGTATTAAAGGTGTACTTAAACTTTCTGTAATATATTCTCTATAATTTCTTTCTGTGTATCCACTTCCTAAAGTTGTTTGTGAGTATAAATAGGCACCACTACAACCCAATCCTGTGTGTGCTCCAACGGTAGAGTTACAGTCATAAAAATAATCACTAGTTCCTAAAACTGCTAAACTACCCAATCCTAAGCAACTAACAGAAGTTGTTGCAATTGGCAAAGTCCAAAAACAAGGTGCAAATCCTACATAGGGGTCGTTTGAGCATGCTCCTACATTTGGATTAGGTACTGCTATACAAGGTAATTTCGAAAATTCAAATCCCCCATCTACTGCAAGTTCGCAATTTGGTTGTATATATGTTGAACAACCTACGGTTAATGCAGAAACTTGTAACATTATTTTAGGGAAAGAATTCCCCGTACATGTTCCGCAATAATTATTTACACTAGTAACTCTTAAATAGATAGTTGTTGGTGGTATTAAATCAGTTGCAGATACTATTAAAATACTATCTGTATTTATAGTATCTTTAAATACTATACTAATTAGACCACCACTTGTTGGTTTAAAAAGCTCTAATGTACTTAAACTAAAATTTACTCCTTGTTCTTCTAATTTTAGTTTTACATAAGTATGTATACTATCAATATTATATTTAAACCATTGCTCATTTTGACTTAATATTATACCTGTTTGAGTTGAATTGTTATTAGGCAAGCTAATATACGATGTTGGGGGTGCAATTTGAGCACGTACTTGCCACATGCTTAATAAACCCGCCAGTAAAAAAATGAGTTTGAGTTTTTTCATAATTTATTTGTTTTAAAGTTAATAGTTTTTAATGTGATTGTCAACCAAATGTAATTTTATTATTTTCTGCTAAAAATGCTAATTGCTATCTGGTTGCTTTTTATTTATAAGTGGTATTATAAAGTTTGTTTATTTTAAACTTTATTAAAATATCTAAAAGATACTTTTGCAAAATAATTAGGGCGTGAAACCTAATTATCCACCATTTAGGAACTCCTCAGTCCCGCCAATCGAATAATAAAAGCCACGCCCATGCGGACGTTTGCTGTTTTTCTTCAATTGGCATATTAAATGAGGAGTTTTAAATGGTGCCAAATACAAACAAACTATATGTTTATGTTCAATATGTTAGTAATAAGGTGTTTCTGTTTTGTGCTTACTGTTTTTTATTACCCCAATATTACAAAAAAATACTGGGGTTTGGGTTAATATTATTTATGTATTACTTTTTGCAAAAATACAATGTTTTATTTATACAATATACAAGTAGTACTACTTAATTTACTACTTAATTTTAATACCTAATTTTTAACATAAACTACTTAGTTTTAAGGTTAATTTTAATAATTAAAAGTTAAATTTAAACAACATTTATTTTACTTAGCATTAATAAAACTCACATTATAATATTTATATGGCAAAATTAAATGAAAGTATATTAAATTTTATTCATCCTAATTTAGTTTTAACATGCCTAAATTTAATTTAATTAGTGAAATTTTAAAAATTAACAGTTGCCAATTAGAATTAATTTGTCTTTAATTTTAACTACACATTATGAAAAATGAATTAATCATCACTTAATTCGAATTAAAAACCATGAAATTCGAATTAAACGAAACCTATTTTGAATTAAATATCATCTAGTTTGAATTAAAAACATTCTATTTTGAATTAAATGAAACCTAGTTTGAATTAAGCTACACTTAATTCGAATTAAACACAATCTATTTTGAATTAAACAACATCTATTTTGAATTAAACGAAACCTAGTTTGAATTAAACACTAATTAATTTGAATTAAGTATCATTTAGTATGAATTAAACGAAATCTAGTTTGAATAAAACATTATCCAATTTGAATCAAACACACTTTAATTTGAATTAAGCATTAAGAAATTCGAATTAAACATCATATATTTTGAATTAAACACACTTTAATTTGAACTAAACACGCTCTAATTTGAATTAAACGAAACCTAGTTTGAATTAAACGTAATCTAATTTGAATTAAACATAGTGCATTTCGAATTAAACATAATCTGATTTGAATTAAATAGTTGCTAATCCAAAATTTACATTATTTATTTTGAATTAAACTTTCTAAAATCTCAAAAAAAATATGATTTAAAAAAAACCTACCACTTATTGTGCATTTTAAACCAGTTACAAAGTGCATGTGTTAAAAGCTGTTAATCACAGTAACAATTAAAAAATACCATCGTTATAATATCACAAAAGCCAATACTAATTAATAATTTATTAAAATAGTATTACAAGTAAGTTTTAAATCTCGACTTGTTAACTCACATGAGATTAAACAATAAATTAAAATAATATTTAAAAAAATAAAAAAATGAAAACAATTGTTAGGGCAGCCATGAGGCTTAGTAGCTTAACTGCCGAAGCAAAAATAGTAAAAGCACAAAGTATAATTGATACTATGCAAAGTAGTGGTAATTTTCCGGCAGATAGTATGCCCATATCATATACATCGCTACAAACTCTTATCACAAATTTTCAGAGTGCAGTAGTTGCATCTAAAAGCGGAACCTCAATAGATACAAGTGCCATGCACGAAAAAGAACGCCTATTAGTTAGTGCATTTAATTTTGTGCGAGCACATGTAGAAATGGTTGCAAATGGTGCTACAGATCCTGAAACTGTAATCTTATCGGCTGATATGTCAATAATACCAAGCGGTGGCATTAGTTCGGTAAGCGAATTAACTTTAGTGGCATTGGGCGATGGTAAAATTCAAATAAAAATACCAAAAGTGGCAAACGAAAAAGCTTATGTTTTTGAGATAAGTACAGATGGTACAACATGGTCAGAAATTATTTCTACCACAGTAACTAAAACTACAATATCTGGACAAACTCCCGAAACTAAAATCTATATTAGATATT
>CALMMX010000216.1 GCA_937868545.1 uncultured Bacteroidota bacterium | reverse complement strand
AATTATAAATTCAAGGAAATTCAATAGTTTTAATAAAATCAACCAAAATGATGGCAAATATTTTAAATGGTAATTTCAACAAAGCTATTATCTTTACCACTTTATTATGGTAACCTACAACCCAAAAGACTGGATTAAACTAATTATTCAATTTCACAAAAGTGATACCTTTCGTACACTTTTTTTTTCAATGATATGCTTTGGCATTTATGCAGGTATTATTGTTTATTTAGAAAAAAATTACTTTCAAATTACACTAAAAAATCCAACAGTAATGCATTCCATATTAGGTTTTGTATTATCCATGTTGTTAGTTTTTAGAACAAATACAGCTTACGACAGATGGTGGGAAGGAAGAAAAATATGGGGAAGTATGGTTAATAATTCTCGTAATATTGCCTTTAAATTATCATCAATTGTAACCTTAAAATCTGATAGAGAAGAATTAAAAAATTTAATAGTTAACTACTTATATTCTACCAAAAACCATCTAAGAAATAAATACGTTCAAGATGAATTTGTACCTGTTAAATCTATCACAATGTCTGAATTTGCTGATGCACCACATAAACCAAATTTAATTGCTAAACACCTAGTAAAAAAACTCTTTGTACTTAACCAAAATAAAGTAATTACAGGGGAACATTTAATTATATTAAATGAAGAGCTAAAATCCTTTACAGATAATTGTGGGGCTTGCGAAAGAATAAAAAACACACCTATTCCATATTCATATAACATCTTTCTCAAAAAAATGATTTTCCTTTATTGCATTACTCTTCCATTATTTTTTGGGGGAGAATACGGTTATGTTACTATTGCAATAACCATAATTGTATTGTATGTATTTGCAAGTATTGAATTAATTGCAGAAGAAATTGAAGATCCATTTGGAGAAGATGAAAATGATTTACCTACAGATGACATTTGCGGAAGGATAAAAAACAATTTAAACGAAATATTAAACTAAACTATGTATCAAAACGATTTAATTTTAAGAGCAGCAAATGGTGAATCAGTAGAACGAGTGCCAATTTGGTTAATGCGCCAAGCTGGAAGAATTTTACCAGAGTATAAAGAAGTAAGAGCAAAAGCTAAGAACTTTATTGACTTTGTAAAAACACCAGAAATGGCTGCAGAAGTTACTATACAACCAGTTGATATTTTAGGAGTTGATGCTGCCATTATATTTTCAGATATTTTGGTAATTCCAGAAGCAATGGGATTACCTTATCAAATGATTGAAGCTAAAGGCCCGTGGTTTGAAAACACTATAAAATCACAAGCAGATATTGATGCACTACATATTGCAGATGGAAATGATTTAGATTATGTTTTAAAAGCAATTCAACTTGCAAAAAAAGGATTAAATAATCGCGTTCCTTTAATTGGTTTTGCTGGCGCACCATGGACCATTATGGCTTACATGGTAGAAGGTAGTGGTAGTAAAACATTTAGTAAAGCAAAAAAAATGCTTTATCAAGAACCAGAACTTGCCCATCAACTGCTAGAAAAAATTACACAAAGCACCATAAATTATTTAAAAGCACAAATTAATGCAGGTGCAGATATGATTCAGTTATTTGATAGCTGGGCAGGTGTTTTAGGTAATGAGCAATATAATTTATTTGCATTACAATATATTTCAAAAATATGCGATGCCATACAACCATTAGCCCCTATAACAGTTTTTGCTAAAGATGCGCATTTTGCTTTACCAAATATGGCAAAATTAAATTGTAATACCATAGGTCTTGATTGGACAATTAATCCTCAAGATGCCCGCATTATTATTGGAAGCAATAAAACATTACAAGGAAATGCAGATCCATGCTTATTATATGCTGATGAAAAAACTATAGAAGCAGAGGCTAAAAAAATGGTATCAGCATTTGGGAAACAAAGATATATTGCCAACTTAGGACATGGTTTATACCCAGATCTTGATAAAAATAAAGTGAAATTTTTTATTGACTGTATTAAATCTTTGTAAAATAAATTAGAATTCGAAAAATGAATGTTTTAAAATTTGGCGGAACAAGCGTTGGAAGTGCTGAACGAATGAAAGCACTATCAAATCTTATACAAACTGTAAAAGGAAAAAAAATAGTTGTTCTATCTGCAATGAGCGGAACAACTAATAATTTAGTTGAAATTAGCAAATCATTATATAATAAAAATACTGAAGAAGCAACTGTGCTAATAAACAAATTGGAAAACAATTACAACAATGTTGTAAATGAATTATTTTCATCGGCAGAATATAAAACAAAAGGTGAGGATTTAGTTAAAAATCATTTTTCATTTCTAAAATCGTTTACGCTTGATATGTTTACTGCTAATGAAGAAAAAGCAATATTAGCACAAGGTGAACTTTTAAGTACGGCATTGTTTTACTTTTATTTATCCGAAAATAATATTAATTCAGTATTGTTACCCGCTCTTAATTTCATGCGTATTGATGAAAACGATGAACCATTAATACCTTACGTTGAGAAAAATTTAACCGAAGAGTTAAACAAATATCCAAACGTTGAATTGTATATTACTCAAGGTTACATTTGTAGAAATGCATTTGGAGAGATTGATAATTTAAAACGTGGAGGAAGTGATTATACGGCTTCAATAATTGGCGCTGCTATTAGAGCTAATGAAGTTCAAATATGGACAGACATTGATGGCATGCACAACAACGATCCTCGTGTTGTTTCAAAAACACATCCCATTCATCAATTAAGTTTTGATGAAGCCGCTGAGTTAGCTTATTTCGGTGCGAAAATTTTACATCCTACTTGTATTTTACCTGCACAAAAAAGAAATATTCCTGTTCTTTTAAAAAACACCATGCAACCAGATGCACTAGGTACTGTAATCTCAAACATTAATACTTCTGAAGGAATTAAAGCGGTTGCCGCAAAAGATAACATTTGTGCAATAAATATTAAAAGTGATAGAATGCTTTTAGCACACGGTTTTTTAAGAGCGGTATTTGAAATTTTTGAACGTTACAAAACTTCAATTGATATGATTACTACATCTGAAATTGCAGTATCTCTAACAATTGATAATACTCTTCATTTAAAAGAAATTAAAAAAGAATTAGAAGAATTTGCAAATGTTGAAGTTGAAGATGAACAAACCATCATTTGCATAGTAGGTAATTTACCAAGAGAAAAAGCAGGCTACGGTTTCAAAATTTTAGAATCACTAAAAGATATTCCATTAAGAATGGTTTCTTATGGTGGAAGCTCTAATAATGTTAGCGTTTTGGTAAATTCAAAACATAAAAAAGAAGCTCTAGTAGCTTTAAATAAAGGATTATTTGGTTATTAATTTTTCAATAAAAAGATATGCTAAATAAAAATTTACTTCCAACAATAAATCAATATAAAACACCATTTTATTTATACGATTTAGAATTGTTACAAAAAACTATTAGCGCAATTCTTACAGAAAGCAAGAAGTATAATTACCATGTTCATTATGCTTTTAAAGCAAATTCGAATAAAACCCTTATTGAAATTATTAATAAAAATGGATTGGGTGCAGATTGTGTAAGCGGTAATGAAGTAAAATGTGCTATTGAAAACGGTTTTAACAATAACTCAATTGTATATGCCGGTGTTGGAAAAAGCGATGATGAAATAAATTATGCACTGGACAACCAAATTTTTTGTTTTAATTGCGAAAGTGTTCAAGAATTAATTGTTATTAATGAACTTGCGCAACAAAAAAACACAATTGCTCAAATTGCATTACGCATAAATCCAAATGTTGATGCTTATACTCACAAATATATCACTACTGGATTAGAGGAAAATAAATTCGGAATTAATCCTTACGAATTTGAATCAGTTATAGATCAAATTAAAAAACTTCCTTGCATAAAATTAATTGGGCTGCATTTTCATATTGGTTCTCAAATTACAGATTTAAGTCCCTTTAAAAAATTATGTACTAGAGTTAATGAAATAAATACTTACTTTTTATCAAAAGGGTATGATTTACCAATTATAAATGTAGGTGGTGGATTGGGTATAAACTACCACGAACCTGATAAAGAAGCTATAAATAATTTTGAGGCCTATTTTAAAGTGTTTAATGATTTTATTGAGCTAAGAAAAAATCAAGAATTACATTTTGAACTTGGACGATCTGTAATTGCAAATTGCGGAAATCTTATAAGTAAAGTTTTATATATAAAAAATGGAATAAACACCAACTTTGCAATATTAGATGCTGGTATGACAGAACTAATTAGACCTGCGTTATATCAAGCATTTCACAAAATAGAAAATGTAAGTTCAACCTCAACAACAATTGTAAAATACGATGTGGTTGGTCCAATATGTGAAAGTAGCGATTGCTTTGGAAAAGCAGTTGAATTGCCACTTACACAAAGAGGCGATATTATTGCTATAAGAAGTGCGGGTGCTTATGGAGAAGTGATGAGTAGCAGGTATAATTTAAGAGATGAAATAAGAAGTTACTTTTATTAATCCACAAATTATTTATATAAAAGTTTCATCATTTCTTCATCTTTACGATAAACATCTAAGTAAATTTTTAAACCAGTACTATCTGCTTGTGCAGTATAATATCTAGTATATATAGGTAATCTATTTCTCAAATTAATTTTCCTTTGTTCCTCCATAATAAAATACAATTGCAAACTATCTGGTCTATAATGTAAACTATCATCTCTAATTAAAAAATTAGCAAAGGTAGTAAACTGTTCTAACCTAATACAACCATGGCTTTGAGCCCTTGAACTAGTTTTAAAATAGCGCTTCGAATTAGTATCATGCAAATACACACCATAAGGATTGTAGAAATTAAACTTAACTATCCCTAAACTATTATCATCCCCAATCCTTTGTCTAAATCTTAATGGCAAATAATCCTTTGTATATTTTTTCCAAGGGATTTTAGTAGGGTCCAATACCGTATTATGATTCCCTAAAACTTCGAAATTCTTTCTCCTTAAATAGCTAGTATCTCTTTGAACAGCAGGTAATATTTCTTTAGTAGCAATTGATTGGGGTGCATTCCAGTAAGGATAAATCAACATATGATCAATTCTGCTTTTTAATATAGGTGTTTGTGTCTCTGGTTTACCGCATACTACAGCAGATTGCATAACAACAGTGTCTTTTTCATATACAGTTAACCAAAACGACGGAATATTTACAAAAGCATAGCGATTTGGGAATTTAGCATCTTCCCAACGCCATCTTTCCATTGCCATCGAAATTTGTTTAATTATTTTATCTCTATTATATGAAAGTGCTTGTTTCGTGTATTTCCCTAATTTTCCGTCGGGCTGTATGAACCATTTTTTTTGTAAGGCATTATATGCTTTTGATAATTTTATACTATCAGAACTAACTAATGTTGAGTCGTAAAAACCTTGTGCAATTAAATTTTCCCTTATTAATTGCATTTTTTTTAATGAATCAACTTCGCTAACAAATGGAATTGAATCGAACTGGTAGCGATTTGGCTCGTTCAATAATTTAGCTAATTCTAACTTAAGCATTTTATAATGATAATGTTTTGGTTCAAGTGTATCTAAAGCACTTTTGATATTTTGTTTTTGATACCCACTATACAAAATGCTATCCCAATTTTTACGTAGTTTCGAAAAATCAACTTGCAATAATAAACTATCTGGATAAAATCTGCCCTTATTGAGGTGTGCCCCAAGCAAGTAATAGGCATCACTCATAAGCAAATCTGTTTTCACTAAAGAAGTAATGTTTACATAATCCTGTTGATTACTTATTGCTTTAAGTTCTTTATTAATTAAATCAAAATGATAATCGTTAGGAATTAAACCATAATATTCAGCCCTTTTAATAACATTATAAAGACTATCACCATTTACATTTAATGCTGATTTATTGAACCATAATAGTTGCTTAGAATAATTTTTATTAAAAAATTTATACGTTGAAAGCTTAATGGAATCAAGTATAAGAGTAGAATCGCCTTTTATGTATTTCTGCAATTCAATTTCTGTTTCTTTTTGAATTTCCTGAGGATTAGAAACTTTAACATTTACCTCGTTTTTAGGTTCATTTGTATTACAAGAAAATGTAATTGTAATTATTAATATTATAAAAAACCAAAGCCTCATCTTTAGTAAAGATAAGGCTTTGGTTTAAATAAATATATTTTTTATGGATTATTTAGTTACACTAAATTTACCAGTTTTTAAAGTTTGGTTATTTTTAGATAATACAGAGTAAATATAAACACCACCATTAAGTGATGATACATCTAACTTGCATTTACCAATTTCAAAATTATCAGTTGCTACAACTCTTCCAGTTACATCATAAACCGTTACTTTAGAAGCCTCTATACTTGATGTATTAAAGCTTACATAAGAATTAGCAGGATTTGGGAAAACAGATAATTCAATTGACTCAGTAGTATTTTCTTTTACACCAACTGATGTATACCCATTTAATACTGTTACAAAAGTTTGAGCACTTGTACCTCCTAAAGTAGAAGAAATAGTTGAGCTATTGATTGAAATAATAGGCGCTTTAGAAGCACTAACAGAATAATAATCGTAAACCATTTGAGTAACAGTAATAGGTCCTAATCCAGTAACTGCATTTAAAGTTTGTGTAGTAACTATTCTAATAATATCATTAAAAGTTCTGCCTGGCAAATTTAAAGCACCGCTAGCATCTGCTTTTACAACTGCATTTCCAGTAAAACTACCTGAAATTGCACCACCACTTGCACTTAATGTACCAGTTGGAGATGATGTAATTGTATTAATTGCAGTCATTGGATATGTCATTGCTTTTAATGGAGTAGAATAATTTAACGTTACAGCTTGTCCAGACAAAGACATTGTACCACCATAATAGTTTAAAGTTGTAGGGCTAGAACTATAATAAGCCTCGCTAACCGTTCCAGATTTTACAACAGCATATGCCATTGGAAACGCTGTGTTGGTTGAATGAGAACTTGTGTAAACATTAACTGTAGAATAACCAACTGGTGTATAACTCCAAACAGCTCCAACTCCTGAAACACCAGGAGTTATGGTTAAAGAATCACATTGCTTTGTAGAATATGTTCCATCCCAAGCAGATGGTGAATGATTTGCTTCAGTTAGAGTTTGTGCAGTAACTATTTGAAGCGACATTAAAGCTAAAGTAGAAAGTAATATTTTTTTCATATTTAAATTATTTATAAATCAAATATAACAAAAAAATAAAAGATATAAAAAGGCTATTTAAAAAAATATTACCTATTCAAAATTATTATTTAGAAATAAATACTGTAAAACTAATGGTTCAATTTGCTAAATGAATCCATTTAATCAATCATAAAATTCTAAAACACCATTTTTCCAGGATTCAATATTAAATTTGGATCAAATAATAGTTTTATGTTTTTCATTAATTGAATGTGATATTCTGGGAAAATAATTGACATATAGTCTTTTTGTACTAAGCCTATACCATGTTCGCCACTTATAGTTCCTCCTAATGATTTGCAAAGCTCAAATATTTCAGTAATACCCTTGGGTAATTCATTTTCCCAAACTTCATCACTTAAATTTCCTTTAATAATATTAACATGCAAATTACCATCTCCTGCATGTCCGTAACAAACACTTTTAAAGCCGTATTTTTCTCCAATTGTTTTTACACCTTTTAAAAGCACTGGTAATTCAGCTCTTGGAACAACTGTATCTTCTTCCTTATAAACCGAATTACTTTTAACTGCCTCCCCTACTTTACGTCTAATCTTCCAAAGTGAGGCTTTTTGTTCTGCACTGTCGGCCATTAAAATATCATCACAACCATGTTCGGTCATTATATTACTAATTGTTTCGCAGTCATTAAATAACACATCCAAATTATTTCCATCCACCTCAATAAGCAATAATGCTTGCCACTCGGGTTTTATTTCAAAATTTACTTCACCAGCATATTTAATACTCCAATCAATTGCATCACGTTCCATAAATTCCATAGCACTGGGCACAATACCAGCTCTAAATGTAGCACCTACAGCTTCGCAAGCTTTTTCGGCCGAAGTAAATGGCACTAACATTAATAAATCATGTTTAGGTAAAGGAATTAATCTAAATACAATTTTTGTAATAATACCTAACGTTCCCTCACTACCTACCATTAAATGCGTGAGGTTATATCCTGTTGAATATTTAAGCGTATTTGCTCCTGTCCAAATAATATCACCATTTGGTAAAACCATTTCAATATTTAAAACATAATCGCGAGTTGTACCATACTTAACTGCTTTTGGTCCACCACTGCTATGTGCAACATTTCCACCCAAAGAGCAGCTTCCCCAACTTGCTGGGTCTGGTGGGTAAAACAATCCTAGTTTTTTTACTTCTTCTTGAAAAACATAATTAATTACACCAGGTTCAACAGTAGCTTGTAAATTTCTTTCATCAATATTTAAGATGTTACTAAATTTTTCCATAGAAATTATAATACCACCATGTATAGGCAAAGCTCCACCACTTAAGCCTGTACCAGAACCTCTTGCTGTAACTGGAATTCTAAATTCATTTGCCAATTTCATAATTGCAGAAATTTGCTCAACACTTATAGGCTTTAAAACTACTTCAGGTTTAAAAACAAAATCTTCAGTTTCATCTTGACCATATTTTTCAAGATTATCAGCATCTAAAAAGACATTTTCTTTATTTAAAATTTCATTTAGTTTATCTAAAACCGAACTATTTATTTTATTATACATAGAATTAAAAAAAATTAAAACTTAATATTTAAAAAATCTTTCAACACAGGTGCCATGTTTTTGGGAATGTTTTCATCCCAAGCTCCACCATCTATCTGTTTTAATAACTTACCAGTAGAGTCAATAATTACATAATTTGGATAAGCAGAAACCTGATACTTTTTTGAAATATTTTCGTTCTTAGCATCAATGTCTGCATCAATCATAATTAAAGTTACATCTTTTAATGCGTCTATCATTAATGGATCTGTTAATGATTTTTTAAACTGTTTACATGGTCCACACCAAGTAGCATAAAAATATAAAACAGGTTTACGTTTATTTGATAATTCCTTTTTAACGATATCCAACAAACTCGATTTTTTATAATTATTTAAATAATAATCAATCTGTTTTATTTTAGAGTCAGATTTAAATGAAACGATAATTGCACTAAATAAAACTACAATAGTGTAAACAGAAACTAATTTTAAAAACTTTACTTTTTTCATTTCTTTAATTTAATAACGGCCCATTCATTTTTATGATAACTATCTATAAAGTTAAACCCAATTGACAAAGCCAATGCTTTAAGCTCTTCAACATCAGTTGTAAAAAAACCACTTAACAATAAATTACCATCATTTTTTAAACATTTAAAATATGCTGGCAAATCTTGCTTTAAAATATTTTTATTAATGTTAGCTAAAATTGTGTCAAATGAAGGGTCTGAAGGCAAAATACTTGCGTCACCCTTTTTAAAAATAATTTCGGAACAATTATTAACCTCAGCATTTTCTATACTATTTTCTATACTCCATTCATCAATATCAATTCCTAATACTTGGTTAGCGCCAAGTTGCCTTGCCAGTATAGCTAAAATACCCGTTCCACATCCCATGTCTAAAACAGATGTATTGTTAAAATTTAGACTAAACATAGTTTTGCTCATTAACCAAGTGGTATCATGATGCCCAGTTCCAAAACTCATTTTAGGAGTAATTACAATATCATGCTTACTGTTATTTGGTTTATCATGAAAATGCGCTCTTATACATACCAAGTCATCAACAAACACGGGATTAAAGTTTTTTTCCCACTCTTCATTCCAATTTGTTTTAGGTATTTCCACTCTTTGGTATTGGAAACTAAAATCATCAAAACTTAATTCTTTTACAGCGCTTTCATTATCAATATCACTTTGAATGTATGCTTCCACTCCAGTATCAGTTTGATTAAAACTTTCAAAACCAATATCTGCTAATAATGCAATTAATATATCTGTTCCTGGCTCAGCTGGGTTAACGGTAAATGTGTATTGAATATAATTCATTGGGCGATTGAATAATAACGATTTAGAATTTAAAAATTAATTTTATAGTAAGAACGGTTTTAGAAGCTCTCTATTATTTTACAAAAATCATCTGCTTTTAATGAAGCACCTCCAATTAAACCTCCATCAACATCTTTACATGCAAAAAGTTCATTAGCATTTTTAGGATTGCAACTGCCACCATATAAAATTGGTACTTCAGTTGCAATTTCAGAATCAAACACATCACTTATTTGGGTTCTGATAAAATGATGCATTTCTTGTGCTTGTTGGGCGGTTGCTGTTTCTCCAGTTCCTATAGCCCAAACAGGTTCATAAGCAATAATAAACTTAGAAAATTCTTGGTTTGTAAATTGAGTTAAAACACTTGTTAATTGATGAGTTATGATTTGAAAATGATTATTAGCTTTTCTTTCTTCAAGTGTTTCGCCAATACAAAATATTGGAATTAAATTACTTGATAAAGCTTCTTTAATTTTCAAAACAAAATCATTTGTTGTTTCATTAAAATAAGTTCTTCTTTCGCTATGCCCAACTAAAACATATTGGCATCCAACAGATTGAAGCATACTTGCACTTACTTCTCCTGTAAAAGCTCCATGCGATTTACTATGGCAATTTTGTGCTCCTAAAAAAAAGTGCTCCTTTTCCCCAATTTTTGAAGAAATGCTAGTTAAGTATGGGAAAGGTGGGATAATTATTTTTACAACATCACTAGAAGTGTTAGTGCTTTTTAAAATAGCATCCATCAAAAACATAGCTTCTGAAAGAGTTGTATTCATTTTCCAATTACCCGCAACTATTTTTTTTCTTTCCATTATTTAACTCTAACACGTGGGTCTAATATACCATAAGTAATATCAACTAATATATTTGTAACTACAAATATGGTTGCAAAAATAATGGTTGCCCCCATTACTACTGGTAAATCGTTTTTAGATAAGGCTTCAAACACTTCATATCCAATTCCTTTCCAACTAAATATTTTTTCTACAAAAATTGCTCCCGCCATTAAACCAGCAAACCAACCGGAAATTGCAGTTACAACCGGATTAAGTGCATTTTTAAGTGCATGCTTAATAATTACACTATACATGGTTAATCCTTTTGCTTTGGCTGTTCTAATATAATCTTGCCCCATTACATCCAACAACGAACTACGCATTAATTGTACAACAATTGCAAGTGGTCTTATTCCTAATGTTATTGATGGTAAAATTAAATTTCTTAATCTTAATTTCTCCCCTTCCCAAACATCAATATCGTAAAGGCTTCCTGTTGGAGATAAGCCTGTATAATCTTTTAAAACATATCCAAAAAGCCATGCAATAATTAACCCAACAAAAAATGAAGGTGCTGCCATACCCAAAACAGCAAGTACTAATGAAAACCTGTCATAAATTGTATTTTGTTTTATAGCACTTAAAATTCCTAAAAAGATTCCAATAACTGAGGCTATAAATATGGAAGTAAAAGCCAAAACAGCTGTTTCGGGAAGTGTTTCAATTATTATATCAGAAACAGGCCTTTTAGAAATATACGAACGTCGTAAATGTGGGTACTTTATAACAAGACATTTGTTTTCTCCAAAAGTAAAGAGTGATTTCCATGTGTATTTCTCTGGACTCAAATACCAATGACTTTTATTATTTTCATAATTATGAACCGAAATTGGAGACAAATCATTTAAATACATGGCATATTGCTCCAAAATAGGCCTATCAGTTCCTAAATCTTTATGAATAGCATCAATTGATTCTTTATTTGCTCGTTGTCCAAGCATTATAGCTGCAGGATCTCCTGGCAATACATTAAATAAGAAAAATATTACCGTTATAACCCCGTAAAGAACCAGAACACCATATAATATTTTTTTAGTTATATACTTAAGCACAAGAATGGGGTAAAACTATAATCTGCTAAGTAAATAAAATTTATTAGTAAATAAAATAATTTTAGACAAAAAACGTTTAAATAAAAGTTTTCTATCAATTAAAATTTTTAAGGTAAATTTGACCTAAAAGTGCTACAACTAAAAAAAATACATATCATACTTGGTTTTATTTTAACTGTAATCAGTCTAAATACACATGCCCAAAGAGTTGGTGTGGTTATGAGTGGTGGTGGTGCAAGTGGTTTAGCCCATATTGGAGTGTTAAAAGCACTTGAAGAAAATCACATTCCAATTAATTGCATTTCTGGAACTTCTATTGGCAGTATTATTGGTGGTCTTTATGCATCTGGCTATTCGCCTCTAGAAATTGAACAAATGGTAAAAGATGAAACTTTTATCAAACTTACAAAAGGTGAAATGGCTGCAAAATATGGTTATTTTATTCATAAAAGAGAGGATTATGCCTCTTGGTTAATGTTTAAATTATCATTTAACAACCCTTTTTTATCAAATTTACCAACCAATCTAATAAATTCAGTTCCAATAGACTATTTTTTAATGGAAACTTTTGCGGGTGCAAATTCTGCATCTCATTATAATTTCGACAGTTTATTTATTCCCTATCGATGTGTGGCTTCGGATATTGCAAAAAAGAAAAGTGTTATTTTTAGAAATGGAGATATGCCTTCTGCAATAAGAGCTTCAATGAGTTACCCGTTTTACATAAGGCCAATTTCTATTGACAGTACGCTGTTATTTGATGGAGGATTATATAATAATTTTCCTAGTAATGTTATGTACGACGAAATGTATCCTGATTTTATGATTGGCAGTTCAGTATCAGATAATTCAGAAACACCTAATGAGGATAATTTATTTTTACAACTCAGAAATATGTTGATGAGTGAAAGTAATTTTAAACCAATTTGCGACAATGCTATTATTTTACATCCTTGGGCAGATGTAAGTCTGTTTAATTTTGAAACTGCTCAACGACTTATTGATAGCGGATATGTTGCAACCATGCGACAAATGCCAGAAATAAAAAAACACATAGTTAATTACGAAAACACCTATAATTTATATCAAAAACGTTTAGCATTTAAAGAAAAATCGAATACTTCAAAAATTATTTATAATAAAGTAAATGTAATTGGAGTAAATAAAAAAACTCAGGATTTTGTAACAAAAAACATCACCAAAAATCAGGAGACATTTAATATAAAGCAACTTAAACGACAATATTTTAGAATGATGTCGGACGAGAAAATAAAATCATCTTATCCAACCTCTAAATTAGACACCACAACGGGAAAATACACTCTTACTTTAAACACTAAAAAGGATAAACATATATTTTTAGATATTGGTGGAAATATTTCTAATAGGCCAATTAGCAACTTTTTTTTAGGTGTACAATATAATCATATTGGAAAAATAGGGTTTACAGCATACGCAAACGGCTACTTAGGGAAGTTAAATTCAAGCTCATTAACCAAACTTAGATTTGAAATCCCAACTAAAATCCCATTTTATATAGAACCATCGTTTACAATTTCGAGGTGGGATTATTATAAAAGCAGTGCATTATTTTATGATTTTGAAAAACCAGCATATCTAATTCAAGAAGATGTGTTTGGAGAATTAAATGTTGGAGCGCCAGTAGGAAATATTTCTAAAATAGTACTAACAGGTGGCATTAGCGAATGGAGGAATAAATATTATCAAGTTGATAATTTTACAAGATTAGACACCAGCGATTTAACAGTTTTTGATTTTCAATATGCCCAATTCTCTTATCAAATAAATACACTTAATAGAAAACTATATGCTACCGAAGGAACTAATTTATTTATTAGAGCTAAATTTTTAACAGGTTTAGAAAGCTATTACCCTGGTTCTACAGCTATTGACTCTGTTGAAGCAATTAGAACACCAGGCCATGATTGGTTTAATTTAAAATTAACATTTGATAAATACATAAAACCTATTAAATATTTTAAACTAGGTGTTTTTGCAGAAGGGGTGTATTCCTCTCAAGATTTTTTCAGAAACTACAATGCAAGCATTTTATCAGCACCTGCATTTAATCCAATCCCCGAAAGTCAAACTTTATTTATTGATGCTTATAGAGCTCACCAATATATTGCTGGGGGCTTAAAAGCTATTGCAACACCCTATAAAAATATTGACATTCGTTTTGAAGGATATTTATACCAGCCCGTTTTATCAATCCTAAAAAACAAAAATGGAAAAGCAAATTATAGTACACCATTTTTATACCGCCATTTTTTAGGAATGGGAGCATTAGTTTATCATACCCCAGTTGGCCCATTAAGTATTGGTGTGAATTATTATGACCAAAATCAAAATAGCTTTTCCTTTTTCTTTCATTTTGGGTATATTTTATATAATAAAAAATCTATTGATTAAGCCCACTCCTTTAAACCTACTATTTACCAGCATTTAAAGCAATGTAACTCATTAATTTGCCATTTAACAAATTTTAAAGATTTAGTTTATCATTTGGGGTTAAATTTGAAAGGTAAAACATGCAATAATTTACTTATTTTTGAACCTATGATTAAAAAAATATTATTCAGTTTCGGACTAGCTTCTATAGCTTTAACAAATTCTGCTCAAACAGGACATGAAATTAAAATACAATTTAAAAATTGTAAAGACACTGTTGCCTATTTAGCTTTTTACCAATTTGACAAATCCTATTTAGCAGATACCTGCAAAAAAATTGTTAAAGGAAATATTGTTTTTAAAGGAAAAAACAATTTAGATAAAGGGGTTTATTATTTAGTAAGCCAGGATAAAGCACGATATTTTGATTTCTTTATTGATGATCAAACTCAAAAATTGACTATTACTACAGATACTGCTGATTTGGTTAAAAACTTAAAATCACCAACCTCTAAACAAAATGATGATTTTTTTAGTTATATAAAATTTATTACTGAAAAAAATAAAGAATTTACTGGATTTAGAAGCAAAACTAAAGGGATGAGCAAAGCTGATTCTATTAAGTTTATTAGTGAAAAAGGTAAAGCTTTAAATGAAAGTGTTACAAATTTCGAAAGAACTTTTATGCAAGAGCATAAAGGTGTATTTGTTGGAGATGTTATTAATCTTAAAATGGAAAAAGAAGCTAAAGACATTCCAAAGGCTTCAAATGGCAGACCAGATAGTATTTTCATTTACAACTACTATAAAACTCATTACTGGGATGGTGTAAATTTTCAGGATGATGGTATCTTAAGAACTCCATTTTTTGCTGACAGAGTTAAAAAGTATTTCAATAGTGTAATTATTCAAAATCCAGATACTGTTAATGCAGAAATTGACCGTATGATGAATAAAACTAAGCAAGGAACAAAAATGAATATGTTTTTGTTAGCTTACTTTACTCCAACTTACGAATCATCTAAAGTAATGGGGTTTGATAAAGTTTTTGTTCACATAATTGATAATTATTTTAGAACAGGTAAAGCAAAAGGTATTTATGATGATAAAACAATTGAAAATATTCAAAAACGTGGTGATATTTTAAAACCTTTATTACTAGGTAATATTGCGCCTGATTTACTAATGATTGATACAGTTGGCCATAAAACTATTAAAAAAATGGGCTTTGATACAGTTAAAACAAGTGCAGGAGCTACAAAATTATATTATGATAACATTCAAAATTTAGCACAAGTTTTTAAACCATTATCTTCAGTAAAAGCAGATTATTTAGTACTTGTATTTTGGGATGTAGATTGTGGTCATTGCCAAACAGAAATACCTAAATTACTTGATGAATACCACGCATTATTAATGGATAAAAAAGATGTAAAAGTATTTAGCGTATATACACAGCACGAATACGAAAAATACCGTAAATACATTATTGATCATAAATTAGATTGGATTAATATTTATGATGGTGTGCATATTAACAATATCAAAGAAAAATATGATATTTATTCAACCCCAGTTATTTATGTTTTAGATAAAAACAAACGTATTAAAGCAAAAAGAATTGGTACTGAACAAGTAAAAGATATTATTTTACAAATGGAACGTGAATACAAACTTGAGAAAAAGTAATATACAACTATTTTTTAACAAAACAAAAGCCACAGTTAATGTGGCTTTTTGTATTTTTACTTCCTTATTTAATTTTATAACAATACAACCATGCGCATTTTTTTACTATCAGTTTTAATTACATTTTTATCACTTACCTCTAAAGCCCAATTAAACGTTAAAATAAGAGTAGACAGTATTACGGTGCTTTCTAACTTAGATTGTGATGCAGGTGCTGACAACAGTGACTTTACTTTTGAATATAAAGTTTTAGACAATTCGCCATTTGCTTACACAAATAACTCTCCAGTAGCTGGCAGCATTGGGATGTGTAATTATGCGTATGTTTTGAATAATAATGGGCCTTTTTCAATGTCATCATCACCAAGTGGCACAACTGCAGCAGTGTTTTCTCCAACTACAGGTGTTTTTTTTGACAGAAATTACCCCTGCGGTTCTAATTCTCCAACATCTTATACTTTAACTTGGAGAGGCTATGAAAATGATGACTCATCATTTCCATCAACTGTGCCTACAGCGGTTGGTATTTCAAGTGTTCAAATAAACGTTATTTCTTCTGGATTAGGAATATCAACTTATACAGCTAAATACACTTCTTTATCATCAGACGGAAGCTGCCCACAAACCTACGTAATAAACTTTAGTTTAATAAAAACAGCTGGAACATATACACCTTTAAGTATTTATTCGATGGAAAGTAGTACTGTTTGTACTGGTGCATCCACAGGTACTATTTCTCCAGCAGTAGTTGGAGGTTCAGGAACTGTAACATATGATTGGAGTATGGATGGTTTAGGAGATAATGATGACTTATTAGAGGCAACTGGTGTAGGAGTTGGAACATATACTTTTATTACAAAAGATGCTTTAGGTTGTGTTGATACTAGAACTATTACTGTAACTTCTGTAGATCCTCCATCACCATTGGTTGGTTTCACTGCATCAACAGGAACTGTTTGTACTGGCCAAACTGGGGTTTTATATTCAACAAATACATTTACAAATGTTAATTATGTTTGGAATTATTCTGGTTCTGCAACTTTAAGTTCAGCCCCAATTTATTCGATTAATATTGATTTTCCATCAACAGCAACGTCTGGTACTTTAAGCGTATTTGCACAAAATGGTTGTTCGGTTACACCAACTATTCAAATGAATATTACTGTAAATACCACACCTACCCTCTCAATTGCAGGCAGCTCAACGTTATGTAATAATGCAAGTGAAACGTTAACAGCTTCTGGTGCTACTGGATATTTATGGAATACAGGAGCAACTACAAATAGTATTTCAATTTCACCAACCTCAACTACAATTTATACTGTTACAGGTAATAATTTCAGTTGCACATCAAGTAAAGAATTTACAGTTACATCTTTGCCTTCGCCAACTGTTTCAATTACTACACCAACAACAGCTGTTTGTCCAAATGTTCCTGTAACATTAAATGCTACAGGAAGTGGAAGTAGTTATATGTGGAGTGATGCAGTTGCTGGAGCTACTCATACAGTAAGCAGTGCTTATACAACAACTTATGTTGTTACAAATACTGCAACTAATACTTGTTTTTCAACAGCCATGTATTCATTAACTATTAATCCTGCACCAGTAATTTCATTAGTAGGAAGTCCTACAGTTTGTCCAAGTATGTCATCTACTTTATCATTAACTGGTGCTGGTAGTTATTCTTGGAGTACAGGCGCTACAACAAATAGCCTTGTAATTTCTCCTACTTCTGCATCGAGTTTAACTGTAATTGGAACAAATACAACAACTGGCTGTACCTCAACTAAAACAATTAATATAGATGTATTTACAGTAGTACCTACTGTTATTGTTGGTAGTTCAACCGTATGTGCAGGAACTCAACAAATTTACACTGCATCTGGTTCATGGCTTTATATGTGGAATAATGGTACTACAGCAAGTTCTAATACTATTACACCAACAGTAGCTTCAACTATAAATGTAATTGGTACTGATCTTAATGGTTGTAAAGACACAGCGGATTTTGCTATTACTGTTTTAGGAACACCAACAGTTTCTATATCAGGTTCAGATACAATTTGTGCTGGTCAACCAGCAAACTTAAATGCTAACTCTTCAACTGCTACTTCTTATTTATGGAGTAATAGTTCTACTTTACCAAATATAGTTGCAACTCCAACCACAAGCACAATTTATACTGTTACAATTAGTAATGGTAGTTGTTCGGGTACTGCATCTCATACAGTAATGGTTAAACCATCTCCAATTATTTCGTTTACCTTACCTACAAATATTTGTGTTGATGCACCATTATTTAATTTAACAGCAACGCCATTAGGTGGTTCTTATATTGGAGCAAGTGTATCTGGTAATATGTTTAATCCAGCTGCCGGCATTGGTTCGTATCCAATATCTTATACAGTTGGCGCAATTAATGGATGTGTATCAAATGCAACTGCCACTATGGTTGTGGTTTCATGTATTGGAGTTAAGGAGCAAGAGCAAGAAAATATATTGAATGTATTTCCAAATCCAACTTCAACTATTATAAATGTAAATTCTAATTCAACAATCTCAAAAATTGCAATTGCAGATTTTACAGGAAAAATTATTGAAGTTCAAACTGAAATATTATCTAATCATCAAATTGATTTAACTAATTACGCAAATGGAATTTATTTTTTCACCATCCAATTTATTGGTGCAAATTCGAAAACCGTTAAAATAGTTAAGCAATAAAAGGCTACTCTTAATTATTTCATAAGCTACAGTTAATACATCTCAGTATTGATACAACTACCTTTGCAACATAATTTATTTTATGGTTGTATCTTTTTTGAGTATTTACATTTCTTTACTTTCGCTAATTAATCCTGTTGGAGCAATTCCTGTTTTCATATCACTAACAAGTAAACATGATAAAGCATGGATAAAAACACAACTTTTAAAAACGGCTTTAAACGTTTTTTTTATTTGCATCATTTCGTATTTAATAGGTAACTCGGTTCTACTATTTTTTGGAATTTCGATTGATGCCTTAAAAATAGCAGGAGGAATAATTATTTCGAGATCAGCTTTTCAGCTTTTAAATGCAAAACATAAAAATGACGTTGGTAAAAAAATTCAAAAAGAAGCCGTTTTAAAGGAAGACATATCTTTCACTCCTTTAGCTATGCCTTTACTTTCTGGACCTGGTTCAATTTCATTTTTAATTAACTTATCAATAAAAAATAAACTAAGTGTTTTAAATGTTATTAATACTGCCACTTGTATTTTACTTGTGAGTATCACCATTTTTGTAATATTATATTTAGCGCCTATGATTTTAAGCTATTTAGGGAGGGCAGGATTAAAAGCCATGTCGAAGATAATGGGTTTTATTGTATTAGCTATAGGCATACAACTAATAATAAGTGGTGTAATATCTGTTCTACCAATTACTAGATAATTAAGTTTGTCCTCAAAAAAATAACACATTTCTTTTAGTTATTATTAAATCATTTGTGATATAAAACAAAAAGAGCTGATGAAAATATCATCAGCTCTTTGAATAAAATTAATTATACTATTAAGCTACACCAGTTTTTCTAACACCAGCTGTTTTTTTAACACCTGTGCTAGTTTTAGTTTTAGTTGTATCTTTTGTTGCAGTTTTCTTAACTGTAGCTTTTTTCTCTTTAGCTGCTTTTACAATTTTTTCAGTAGTTTCATCTTTTACATCAGATTCTTTAACTTTTAAATTACCTGTTGTTTGTAAAGTATTATACCAAGTAAATAATTTTTTCATATTACTTGTATAAACTCTTTCTTTATCATATTCAGGAAGAACTGCTTCGAAATATGCAGCAACCGCTTTATCATCAGCTTTAGAATCAATACAAGCTCCACCTTTTTCTTTATCATAAATTGATTTCATAATAGAAGATACAGGTTTATCTTCTCCAGTAGTAAACATACTAATATCTTCTAATGAACTCACTTTTGCAGTTGAGCTAATAGAAGTACGTTTTTTATCTGCTAGTCCTTCAACTATGATTCCGTTTTTTGATTGTGCCACAACTTTGTATAATCCAGACTGGCCACTTATTGCAATAATTCCTGTTAAATCGATCATGTTATTTTAATAGTTAAGTAACAAAAATAGTATTTTTTGCTTTTAAAACAATAAAATTATATATCTTTTAATAAACATTAAATTAAACAACATTTTTCCGCATTTAATAAGTTTTTAATCAAGCAATTATTTGATGTCTTTTAAAAGAGTCTTTTATAATTCTATAACATTTACTTTCTTAAATCGATATATTTTGTGAATATTAAAAAATAATGTAAATTGGTTTATGAAAAAAATTATCCTCTTTTCTTTAATTTCAGTAATTTATATATCATGTAATAGCAAGGGCAAAAACAATCCTCAATCATGCAATGGTAATACAAGGCGTGAAATAAAAATTTGTACCGATGCAAAATCCGAGTTAATCTCTTTAATTTCTGAAAAATCAACAATTGGTGATTTAGGAAATATTTCAGTACCATTAAAAGTAAAGTCTGAAACTGAGCGTTTAGATTTAGAGTTAAGGGTTTATGAAATTACAGGAAAAGTAGATAAATGTAAAAAAGAACATGATGGAGATTATCATATTAGATTAATAGATTCTGATGGTAATTATATTATTTGTGAATCTGCCAATCCCGATTGCCATTATACAAAAAACTCAAAATTTATTTCTCAAATAATAGAAGTTAGAGATTTTGTTAAGTCAAATGAAATTGAAGGCAAAACAGTTACAATTACTGGCGTTGCGTTTATTGATATAGACCATGTTTATGCCAGGAAACAGGCAAAAAACAATATTGAATTGCATCCTATACTAAAAATTACTTTTTAATTGTATTTCGTTTGTGTTTTATATACTTACGTATTCCAAACCAAATTGCACCACCTATAATCCATAAAGGCCAAAGGTTTATTATTACAATTATAAACATCAAAAATCCAGTTCCTCCGCTTGAAAGAGCGTCACTTATTTTTTCACCAAAATGAAATCCTGACGCTGGTTTTTCTTCATAGTAAGTTACAATTAAAGTACTTAAACCAACTTGATTATTTAAATACCTCAAACGCCCTTCGGTAGATTCTATATCTTCTCTAATATTTGTAATTTCTTTTTCAATTTTCAAAATATCATCCATTGAAGATGCCTTAGCTAACAGCTCTTGGTATTTTGCCTCTAGTTGTTTTTTATTTTTAAGTCGAGATTCAATATCAATAAATTCTTCTGACACATCATCCACATCTATTTTTTTTGAATCAAACTCCCCTACTTGAGTTCCAATTTCATTTAATAACACATCAAACTGACTATTAGGTACTCTAATAGTTAGGATCTCTGTTGGGTTATTTCTATAATCCTCAATACGTTCATTTGAAATATAGCCTTTGTTTTTAGAAATTGCTTTTAATAAAAACGTTTTGGTTTCAATTATGCTTTTAGTTTCAAAAGAAACTTCGCCATGTTTAATAAGTTTACGCTCAGTAATTATTTCATCAGGTTTTGAAGAGCTATTCTTATCACCTGGCGATGTTATATCAGCTGTTGTTAAATCCATTGCATTGGTTTGAGAATAACCTGTAGTATCTGTAGATGCATCTTTTGATTTACCACAAGACATAAAAATTAATAGGGCAAAAATTGAGCTTATTACAATTTGTTTATACATAGTATTTACATTTTTAGATTACAACAACTGTTTATTTAGAGAAAAATAGTATCAAAAACCCTAAAATCCGTTGATAGGATTAACTCTCCTTAATAGTAAATGTACTTTTTTTTACTTTCATTAACAAAAATATTTATCTAACAAAATCTATTTATAGTTTTTTTTCATTATTTTTTATAAATCAGTAAAATCCTTTTGTATCTAAGGACTCAAAGGTTATTAACTTTTGATGTTAATTACCCAATGTTAAAAAAAGATGCTTAATGTTAATTTCATTTTTAATAAAATGCAATCATTTTTCGTGAAGTTTGTAGAGCTCAAATTAAAGCTTCTTCTCAAAACAAAAATGTAATGAGAATTTAATATATAAAATTAAAAATTATGAATGAACCAATACTAACTGAAAACAAAGACCGCTTTGTAATTTTCCCAATAAAACACAACGACATTTGGGAGTTTTATAAAAAATCGGAAGCTAGTTTTTGGACGGCAGAAGAAATCGATTTATCTAATGATATCTCTGATTGGAATAATAAACTAACTGATAACGAGCGTCACTTTGTGAAGCATGTATTAGCGTTTTTTGCTGCTAGTGATGGTATTGTTAATGAAAATTTAGCTATTAATTTTTTAAATGAAGTTCAGTATCCTGAAGCTCGTTTCTTTTACGGCTTTCAAGTAATGATGGAAAACATCCATTCTGAAACTTACTCATTATTAATTGATACATATATTAAAGATCCTGTAGAAAAAGACAGATTGTTACATGCTGTTGAAACAGTTCCATGTGTTGGTAAAAAAGCTGATTGGGCTTTAACTTGGATTAACAATGGTTCGTTTGCTGAGCGTTTAATAGCATTTGCAGCGGTAGAAGGAATTTTCTTTTCAGGTTCATTTTGCTCAATTTTTTGGTTAAAAAAACGTGGCTTAATGCCAGGCTTAAGCTTTAGTAACGAGTTAATATCTCGTGATGAAGGTTTACACTGTGATTTTGCATGTTTATTATATACAGACCATGTAAAAAACAAATTACCTAAAGAAAAAGTTACAAAAATTATTACAGATGCTGTATTAATTGAAAAAGAATTTGTTTCGGATGCTATACCAGTGCGTTTAATTGGTATGAATTCAGACTTAATGTGCCAGTACATTGAATTTTGCGCTGACAGATTATTATTAGCATTAGGTTGTGACAAATATTATAACGCATCAAACCCTTTTGATTTCATGGAAATGATTTCGTTACAAGGCAAAACAAATTTCTTTGAAAAACGTGTTGCTGAGTACCAAAAATCAGGAGTAATGAACAATAAAGAGGAAAATAACGTATTTAACCTGGACGAAGATTTTTAGTAATAAAAATCCATAGGTAAATATCCCTTAAATGTATCTTACTGATAATCATTTAACAAGGTGCAAATCTTGTAAGGGAATACTAACCTCCAGAAAATCGTTAACTAAATGTTAAATTTTACGTGAAGCCATTGAAGCCTCACCAGCACTAGAAAAAAAATAATTAACCACTATTTTGTTAATATCAAAAACGTGGCGAACCAAAAAAACAGAATTATAGTTATAACTTGTTGTAACGAAAAAGGACTAAAATAAATTAAGTAAAACCATTAAAAAAATTAAAAGGCAATGTTTGTAATTAAAAGAGACGGCACTCAAGAGACTGTAAAATTTGACAAAATCACAGCTCGTGTTCAAAAACTTAGCTATGGCTTAGATCCAGCGTTTGTAGATCCTATTCAAGTAGCAAAAAAAGTAATTGATGGGGTTTATGATGGTGTACATACAATTGATTTAGATAATTTAGCTGCTGAAACGGCTGCGTCTTTAACTACTAAACATCCTGATTATGCACAATTAGCTTCTCGTATTGCAGTAAGTAATTTGCATAAAAATACCATTAAATCATTCTCTAAAACTATTGAGATTTTATATAATTATGTAGATCCAAAAACAAATCAAAAAGCATCGTTAATTGCCGACGACGTTTATGAAATTGTTATGAAAAATGCACAATTATTAGACTCATCTATTATTTATGATAGAGATTTTGGTTACGATTATTTTGGTTTTAAAACACTTGAGCGTTCTTACTTATTAAGAACTCATGGTAAAGTTACTGAGCGCCCTCAACATATGTTAATGCGTGTATCAATTGGTATACACAAAGAAGATATTGCAGCTGCCATTGAAACTTATAATTTAATGAGTGAGCGTTGGTTTACACATGCTACTCCAACCTTATTTAACGCAGGTACTCCAAAACCACAAATGAGCTCTTGCTTTTTATTACAAGCAAAAGATGATAGTATTGATGGAATTTATGACACATTAAAACAATGTGCTCGTATTTCACAATCTGCTGGAGGTATTGGTTTAGCTATTCATAAAGTACGTGCTACTGGTTCTTATATTA
>CALMMX010000215.1 GCA_937868545.1 uncultured Bacteroidota bacterium | reverse complement strand
CAAATCTACTTCCTATTTGTACACCATCTGCACCTAAAGCAAAGGCTGCTGCCATCGTTTTTCCATTTGCTATTCCACCAGCTGCTATTACAGGTATAGTTACTGCATTTCTAATTTGAGGTATCAAAACCAAAGTTGTTGTTTCTTCGCGTCCATTGTGTCCGCCTGCCTCAAAACCTTCGGCAACAATGGCGTCAACTCCTGCTTCTTGGCATTTTAAAGCAAATTTTATATTTGCAATTACATGCACAACAGTAATACCATGTTGTTTTAAATGGCTAGTCCAAGTTTTAGGATTACCAGCCGATGTAAAAACTATTTTTACACCTTCTTCAATAATAATTTTGATATGTTCTTCAATATTTGGATATAATAACGGAACATTAACCCCAAAAGGCTTGCTAGTAGCCTTTTTACATTTTTGAATTTCTTCTCTTAAAATTTCAGGGTACATAGAACCAGATCCAATAAGGCCTAATCCTCCAGCATTAGAAACAGCTGAAGCGAGTTCCCAACCGCTGCACCAAATCATTCCTCCTTGTACAATTGGATATTGGATGTTAAATAATTTGTTTATTAACATAATGGTATTATTTTTGGTATAAAATTAGAAGAATTTTTACTATTTTTGTTTAATATACCTTATTTGATGAAAAACTTTTTAATTATATTATTTCTTATTTGTTTTACAACAGTTGTAAACGCACAACGACGTTGGGATTACGGTATTGCACTTGGTGTATCTAACTATTTAGGCGACATTGGCGGTAAAGAAAAAACACGAAGAGATTTTGTTGCTGATATGAAAATGGCTAAAACACGTTGGAATGTTGGTGGTTTCGGTCGTTTTAAAGTTTTACCTAAAGTATCAATTAAGTTAGCTTTAGATTATATCAGAATTGAAGGTGATGATAAATTATCTACTAATCCTGCTCGTAATGCAAGAAATTTAAATTTCAGAAATGATATGTTTGACCTAGGTTTTACTGGTGAATATTTCTTTTTTGAAGACAATGATTTAGGTAATACCTATCGTTATAAAAATGGTTTTAGAGCTTATTTCTTTGGTGGTGTAGGTGCTATGTATACTAATCCAAAAGCTAATTATAATGGTGGTTGGGTTAAATTAAGACCTTTACAAACTGAAGGATACAAATACAAAAGTGTGGTAATGAATATACCAGTTGGTATTGGTTGTTACTTTACTTTTGAAAAGAAACATAGAATTGGTTTTGAAGCAAATTGGAGAACAACATTTACTGATTATTTAGATGATATACATGATGGTTGGGCTGATCCTTCAACTTTAAGCTCTGAAGGACTTGCATTATCAAACAGAACTCCAGAATTAACTGGATTAGACCCTGAATTTGCAAAAAATTTCGGTTACGACCCAATAACCAATCCAACTAATAAACGTGGAGATAAAACGCATAAAGATTCATACATGACAATGAGTTTAAGCTATAGTTATGTTATTAAAGGTAAATCAAGCTTTTATCGTGGACATTATGGTCACTTTTTTGGAAAACATAAACGTGGTAAAGTTCGTAAGATTAGAGCTAAATTCTAATTTGAATTAAATATATTTAAAAGGCTTTTGATTGATTTCAAAAGCCTTTTTTAATTTATATCACACACATAATTTAAAAAGCATATTTATATAATTAAATTATTAAGCTGATAGATATAATCATTACTTTCATTTAATAATACAATTGATAAACTCAAAATTATAACAAGTTGAACCATTAATCCAAAAAGTAATCCCTTCCAATATAATTGTTGCTTTTTATGAAAATACAAGTAAATAAACAGAAAACAAACAAAAGCCACACAACCAAAAATAATAAATGAATTTAAAAACTGTGTTGTTTGGTTTAAACTTACTTTTTCTAAACTATCAATTAAACTTGGTTGTTTAAGGAGTTCACTATTTACTCTTCTAATATTATTTTCTGTTTCAAAAACAATTTTACTTGCAAATGTAACTTCTAAAGCTCCAATTATTAATAGGGGCAATGCCATTCCTTTAAAAAAAGAATACTTAATTATTCCTAAAAAGAAAATCGCAAATAAAACTGATAAACTTCCTAAAATAATACAAATTATTCCAAGTACTCTTAACTCATTATAATAAACAGATATAAATTCAGTATTCACAAATAGTTTCTTAATCAAAGTTACTAGGTAAAAGTAAGTGTTTATTGTTACAAGTAAAAATGGTATCTTTACCAACAATGAAGACTAAAACACAAAAGAAAAATAAAGTAAACGTTGTAACACTTGGTTGCAGTAAAAACATAGTTGATAGTGAAGTGCTCATGGGGCAATTAAAAGCTAACAATTTTAATGTAGAACACGAGAGTGAAGATGATAATCATAACATTGTAATTATAAATACTTGTGGTTTTGTTGAAAATGCAAAACAAGAGAGTATTGATACTATTTTAAGATATGTTGAAGCCAAAAAGGATGGTAGTATTGAAAAACTATATGTTACAGGTTGCTTAAGCGAACGCTATAAATCTGATTTGGAAAAAGAAATTCCAGATGTGGATGCGTATTTTGGGACCCGTGAACTTCCTAAAATTTTAAAAACTTTAAAAGCTGATTATAAGCATGAACTAGTAGGGGAGAGGTTACTTACTACACCAAACCATTTTGCTTATTTTAAAATAAGTGAAGGTTGCGATAGACCTTGTAGCTTTTGTGCCATTCCATTAATGAGAGGAAAGCACGTTTCTGAACCTATTGATAAATTAGTAGAAAGAGCAAAATTACTTGCTAGTAAAGGAACTCGCGAATTATTATTAATTGCACAAGATTTAACTTACTACGGATTAGATATTTATAAAAAACGTGAACTTGCCAACTTAGTTGACCAATTAAGCGACGTGGAAGGAATTGATTGGATAAGATTGCATTATGCTTTTCCTAGTGGTTTCCCTATGGATGTATTAGATGTAATGAACAAACGTAAAAATGTTTGTAATTACCTAGATATGCCATTGCAACATATTACAGATAATATGCTTACAAGTATGCGAAGAGGCATTACCAAACAAAAAACAATAGATACCGTTAATGCTATTAGAGATAAAGTTCCAGGTATAGCAATTAGAACTACTTTAATTGCTGGTTATCCCGGAGAAACCCAAAAAGACCACGAAGAAATGTTGCAGTGGGTGAGTGATTCTAAATTTGAACGTTTAGGGATTTTTACTTATTCGCACGAAGAAAATACGCATGCTCATTTATTAAAAGATGATGTAAAACTCAAAGTGAAAAAAGAGCGTGCCGATGCTGTTATGAAAATTCAACAAGAAATTTCATATAATTTGAATCAAGATAAAATTGGTAAAACATATAAAGTATTATTTGATAGAAAAGAAAATGATTACTTTATTGGAAGAACAGAATTTGATAGCCCAGATGTAGATAATGAAGTATTAGTAAAAGCTACAAATGAAAACTATATTAGAATTGGAGATTTTGCGGATGTTAAAATAAACGATGCAAGTGATTTTGATTTATATGGTGAATTGGTAAAATAATGTTTAAAATTTTTTCTAAAATTGTTTTAATTCTTTTGTCAAATTTTATATTTGGACAGAATGATACTCTTAAAAATGGTTTTATTTTTTCAAATGGTTTAACCATAACTGATAGTATTCAAATGGGATTGGTTAAATTTGATTTTAATTCAAAGAAAACAATCAATAATAAAATTAATGATGTTGCAGAAACTAAATTATCAATATATATTCCAATATTACCATTAATTGATTTATTTTCTGGTTTATCATATAGATTAGGTTCAGAATTTAAGGTTTTTCATAATATTTCTATATATGGTGAAGGAGGAACTTTTATATACAAGCAACCAAATGGTTCATGGTTAAATATGGTAAATGGCGGAGTAGGAAAATTAGGTTTAAAATTTTATTTGAATAAAAATAAATTAGCTTCTGGAAATTATATTTCATTTGATTATTTATATAAACGTATAAGTTATTATGCAAAAGATAGTATAAGACTTGGTAATAATCCATCATTTCAAAAGGAATATTATGTAAAAAAAAGAGTAAGTGCAATTGCAATTAAATATGGTGAAGTAATTTATATTTCTAAAAAATTATTTTTGGATATATATGCTGGTTTAGGAGTAAGATTTATTAACGCAAATAAAAACTTATCTTTTGATGAGGAAAATGGGATACTTTATGGTGAGGGTAATGGTGGATTAACAGGTTCAGCAGTTAGAGCAGTAGGAACTGTTCCTAATATAAATGTTGGTATAAAAATCGGTTATAGTTTAGTTAAATAATATTCCATAATAATGCATTATTTCTCTTAATTATTTTATAAGTTTTAAATATTTGTTTTTAAATTAACTTAATATTATTGATTTCATGAACTTTTTCAAGAAGTTATATCCTTTTCAAGATTTATCGCTAAAAAATGGGTTAACCTATTGCTATGTTGGAATTTTTGTATCGCTGTTTTTAATTTTATTCAAGCCTTTTGGAATTGACTATTGGATTACAGAGAATAAAATACTTAAACTTATTGGTTTTGGTGCTGTAACTATAGTAACAGGTATAGTTTTAAAGGTAATTGTTGTTAACGTAATTACTGCCAAACAAAAAGATAATTGGAAAGTATATCAGGAAATTATAAGTATAATTGTAATGCTCATTTGCATTGCAATTTGTAACTTATTGTATTTAAATATTTTACACGTTTCAAGTTTTAGTTTTTCGCACCTTTTATCTTCTGTGTTTTATACTTGCTTAATAGGAATTTTCCCTGTTATATTAAGCGTTTTATATAAATACAATCATTTTTTAAAATTAAATACAAAAGAGGCACAACTTATAGAAAATGAAATTCAAATTAATTTAGAGCAAAAAACAAAAGTAGCTTTTATACCATTATTTGAAGATAATTTGAATATTCCTAAATCTCCTGAAAAAGATGAAGAACCTCAAGCAGTTATAATAGATAAACTAACTTTAAAGTCGGATAACGAAAAAGATTGCCTAGAAATTACTGCTGATAATTTATTATATATTGAATCAATGGATAATTATTGTTCAATTGTTTTTGATGAAAATGATAAAAAGAAGAAAGTACTTTTAAGAAGTAGTCTAAAACGTATGGAACAATTTATTTCTGTACCATATATCATTAAATGTCATAGAGCTTACCTTGTAAATTTAAAACAGGTTATTCATATAGAAGGAAATGCCCAGGGCTATAGATTAACCTTAAATAATGTGGAAGAAACCATCCCTGTGTCCCGAAATTTTGGGAAAACCATTTTAGAGCAGGTAAAAATGCTCAAATAATCGTGTATTTTGTCCCTAAACAGGTAAAATATCCCTTGCGTTTGCTTGCTGTCCCTTAAATTTGACTTAGCCACACTGTTGTATGTAATTTTGCATAAAAATTCAAACACTATGGAAAATTTATTAAAAATCACAATCGTATTACATGTAATTGCTGGATGTGGAGCCTTAATTTTTGGAGCTTTAGCTATCATTCTTAAAAAAAATACTCCAAAACATAAACCTATTGGCAAACTCTATTTTTGGTGTATGACCATAGTTTTTATAAGCTCAATTTTTGTTTCTATTGTAAAAGGGCTATTATTTCTATTTATGATTGGTATTTTCACCTATTACGCCACACTTATTGCTTACAGAGCTTTAAAACTCAAAAATTTGCATAATGGTCAAAAACCACATATCATAGATTGGTTAATAGAAATTATTGCAGGTATTACCTTTTTAGGAATGGTGGTATTTGCCATTTTACTATTAAGTAACCAAAATGATGGTGGATATGTTGCAATGTTTTTTGGAGTATTAGGTGTAATAGGGGTTTATCGTAATGTTAAAAAATTCATAACAGGCCAAACAGAATCTATGTATTGGTTAAAAAAACATATTGGAAATATGTGCGGTAGCTACATTGGAGCAATAACAGCATTTACCGTTAATCAAGCGGACCATATTCCTTTAAACCCTATAATATTATGGATTGGGCCAACAGTAATTATTGTTCCAATTATATTTTTTGAGCTTAATAAACTAAAATCTAAGACGCTTTAATTTTTAAACCAGCTTTTTATATCAATTGTATTTATATTGAATTCCAATTTATAAAGATTGTCATATCGAGCGAAGTCGAGATATCAATTAGTTCTCGACTTCGCTCGAACAGACATTGTCTCTTCACAATGAATTTGATACGAGGTCTCATGAGATGCTGAAGCAAGTTCAGTATGACATCACCACTTAACATCTTTGGCTGAAAATGTGACTAAATATTATAAATTAAAAAAGTCGAGAAATTAATTCTCGACTTTTAAATTCATTTAATTAAACCTAAATTATTAAAATGAATTTTTTACTTTCCAAAGAAATGCTTTTGGTAAAATACCAGAAAAACCAGAAGTAGAAGATAATCCCCAAGTGCTTATTGGTGCATTATATCTATTACTTGTATGACAACTTAAAAACATATTTCCTGTTGTAGAAATTTGAGTTACAATTAATGAATGATATGCATTACCAGTTGAGCCAACTAACTGAACACCATCAGCCACCTGCAAAGAACTTAAAGTTGTTACTCTTGTTACTCTAGAAGTTAACTTTTTAAGAAAAAATCCTGTTTTCATTGCTGAAACCCAAACTCCAGAAAAACCAGTTCTATATCCTGCAGGATTAGTTGATTTACCATACCACCAAGTTGATAGAGATGATGATGATCCAAAAATTTGAGGCCATCCACCTGCTAAAAAACATTGTGAAAAGAAATTAGTACAATCGCCACCACAATATGAACATAAACCTGGAGAAAAATCTTGATAAGCAGGATTTGGTCTAACAGCATAGGTTGCAGCATATGTTAAAACATTGTTTCTATTATAAATTGTTGCAACTGCGTTTAATTTTTGAGATAAGTTATTTAATTCAGCTTCTTCCTCTTTAGTTAAACTTTCAATTTCAGAAGTTTTCTTTTTATTCTCTAAAATTGTTTTATCCACGTCCTCAAAAGAAACTATTTTATAAGCTCCATCAACCGATTTTATAGTAAGGTTATATTGTTGTTGAATGATAGATGTAATTACCTCATTTGTTAAAGCACTAATTTGATTAGTTTTTAAAGTGGTAGTTTCTTCAATTCTCATTGTTTCAGTAACATCAGAATTTGTTTCACGACTTAAAACTTTTAAAGTAGTTGCATGTGAAGTATATTTTATCCCTAATTGATCTAAGTTTGCTTTATCTAATTCTAATGAATTTTCAAATTTATCTGCCACTTCTGTTGTTTCAAATAATGCATCAAAGTTAGCCTCATTTAAATTTGATTCATAAAATGAATACTTGCTGCTAATTAAATTTTGAGCAATGGTTTCAGTTTTATCAGATTCTAAAGTTGGATTTACTACAGCTTGTTTTTCTTTTGTACATGAAAAAGATATTAAAACAACTGCTAAAAAAGTAGAAATAATTTTTTTTGAATACATTTTTATAAATTATAGATTTTTCGAGTGCAAAATTAGTATTAAAAATCTACAAAAAATAATCAGAATTCAAATTTGGTTAAAACTTATTTCATTAAAATTCAATTAGTTATAAATTTACTTTGATTTTGAATTTGGGAAAATTGTAAAAAATAGGCGATTTAAGCTTTATATAAATACCTCATTTTAATATGAGGAATGCCATCTTCTAAATATGTTTCACCTTCTTTTTTAAACCCTAAATTGGTATAAAATTTTTCTAAATACAGCTGGGCAGAAATAACAATTTCAATTGTGTTGAACTTTTTAAGTGTTTCATGAATTGAAAATTCCATTAACAATTTCCCATAACCAAGAGTTCTTGTAGGCAAAGAAGTTAAAACTCTTCCAATACCGGCTTCTTTATGGTAATAACCCTGAGGTAATAATCGGGTATAGGCAACAATAACGTTGTTTTCTATTCCTAAAACATGCAAGGCTTTTTCATCATGATTATCTAAATCTAAATAAGCGCAATTTTGTTCAACCACAAAAACTTCTGCACGGAGTTTTAAAATATCATACAATTCTTTACTACTTAACTCCTGAAAAGTTTTTGTTACAAATTGTATCATATTAGTATTGTTTAATAGATAAAAGTACTAATGTGCAAGCATACTCAGTTTCAATACCTTTGCTATTAGCAAGGCTAACAAATTCCTGATTTTCTGTACCTGGATTAAAAATAATACGTTTTGGATGTAATGATAAAATATAATCGTACCACTGTGGTTGATTTTCTGGACCAACATATAACGTAACGGTATCAATATTTTCCAATTGTGGTTTATCAGTTATAATATCACTATCACCAATTTTGCCACTTCTAATTCCTATTGGATAAACAGTGTGATTATAGTTTTTTAAACTTACAGTAGCTTTATAACTGTATCTATCGCTATTGGGCGAGGCTCCAATAATAACAGTAGGTTTATTCTTCAACATAATTTAAATCTTTACCAAAGGTTTCTTCTAAAAAATACAAGGCTATAAATCCTAATCCAATGATAATACATCCCGTAATTATGGTAGCTTGTAATTTATCTACACAAAAAACAGAGATGATTGTATCTAATAATAATGAAATTAAAATGGTTGAACCCCTTACAAAGTTAGGTGCTGTTGTAGTTGCTGTGGCTCTAATATTTGTTCCAAATAATTCAGATGCTGTACTTATAAATACGGCCCAATAACCAGTAGCAAAACCAATAAAACCAACTATGGAATAAAAAACAACTACCGAACTACCACCAAACACAAAATACAACATGGTGCCTAATACAGTTAATAATAAAAATATAGCTAAGGTTTTTTTTCTTGATTTTAAAATCTGACTCAATAAGCCAGAAACTATATCTCCAACTGTAATACCTGCATAAGCACACATTATGGCTCTACCAGCAGAAATTGCTTTTGGTGCAAGCCCTAGTTTTTCACTCAATTCGGGCGAAAATAATACAAGTGTTCCCATTACATACCATACAGGCACTGTGACAAAAATAATAGAGAAATATTTTACGATATTTTTTCGGTTTGAAAATAATTGTAAAAAATTACCTTTAGATACATTACTTTCTTTTACATTTTTAAACATACCTGATTCAAAAACACCAATTCGTAATACTAATAATGCCAAGCCCATAGCACCACCTAAGTAAAAAGAATAACGCCAATTAGTAATTACATCACCCATAAAACCTGCAACTACAGCGCCAAAAACACCAACAGTAGCAACAATCATAGTTCCGTAACCTCTTTTTTCTTTACTCATACTTTCACTTACCAAAGTAATTCCAGCACCTAATTCACCAGCTAATCCAAATCCTGAAATAAACCTAAGTACCATGTAAGTATCTGTATTTTGTACCATTCCATTTAAAATATTGGCTACAGAATAAACTAATATTGACCCAAATAAAACCGACAATCTCCCTTTTTTATCGCCAAGAATTCCCCAAAAGATACCACCCACCAACATACCAAACATTTGCCAATTA
>CALMMX010000214.1 GCA_937868545.1 uncultured Bacteroidota bacterium | reverse complement strand
ATACGTCGTTGGATTTTTATTCACTTCAATTCTTTTTAAATTCTTTTAAAATCAATACAACAAATTTATTTGAGAGAAAACTAAATAGTGACTTCTTCATTTATTTATAAAAAAAACGAAATTGTAAATTAAATTATTTATTTAAAACCTTATCAATATCTTTTAATGTATTTTTTACTTTTGATTTAACTCCAGGGCTTTCATCTGGGTGATTAACATGAATCAAAACAGATTTAAGTTCGTTTAATAATTCGGGATAAGGTTTACTGATATTAAAAACAACCGTCATTGCAAAAGCTCTTACTGCAATAGCTTCTCCAGCATTTTTTATGTATGAATAGCATTTATCCAACATAAAGCTTTCATATTTTTCTGGTATTGGTTCATTTTGAAATAGACGTAACGTATTTCTTATAACACCGTTATGAAGATTTGTTTTATTTAAATTTTGAATAAGTTTATCTTGAAATTTTAAGAGTATTTTTTTGTTTTTTTCATAACAAAACCAAAGTACCCAAGTAGACCTTGAACTAAGGAGTTCATCCTTATCAAAACAATAAATAAGTAATTGATTTTCTAGTTTATTGTTAATTACATACGTAGAAATTTTATCAGTATTAAATTCTTGAATACTAACTAATAACTCTTTTTGTAAAGTTGGTTTATTTAAAGATTTAGCCATGTTGGCAACGTTCAATTATATTTTTCCTGCTAATAAAAACATAGCTGCCATACGAACAGCAACTCCGTTTTCTACTTGTTCTAATATTATTGATTGGCTACTATCAGCCACATCACTAGTGATTTCTACACCTCTGTTAATTGGGCCTGGATGCATAATAACGATTTTTTTAGAGAGAGAATCGAGCATTGTTTTATTTAAACCATACAACATGGTGTATTCTCTTATTGAAGGGAAAAATTTAATATCCTGGCGTTCTAATTGAATACGTAACATATTAGCCGCATCGCACCATTCTAATGTTTTGCGTAAGTCAGATTCTACAGTTACCCCAAGGCTTTCGATGTATTTAGGTATTAAGGTTTTTGGTCCACACACCTTAACCTGCGCCCCTAATTTTTGCAAGCAAAATATATTTGATAATGCCACACGAGAGTGAAGGATATCCCCAATAATTGCAATTTTTTTACCTTTTAAATCACCTAATTTTTCTTGTAAAGAAAATGCATCTAATAAAGCTTGTGTTGGATGTTCATGAGCTCCATCTCCTGCATTAATAATTTTTGCATTTACTTTTTGAGATAAAAAAACTGCTGCTCCTGGGCTTGAATGACGCATTACAATCATATCAACTTTCATTGCTAATATATTATTCACTGTATCAATAAGCGTTTCACCTTTTTTAACTGAAGAAGAAGCTGCAGCAAAATTGATGGTATCGGCACTTAAACGTTTTTGCGCTAATTCAAAAGATAAACGAGTTCGTGTAGAGTTTTCGAAAAATAAATTTGCAATGGTTACATCTCTTAACGATGGAACTTTTTTAATAGGGCGATTAATAACTTCTTTAAAATTTTTAGCGGTATCTAATATTAATTCGATATCAGTTTTAGTGATGTCTTTTATTCCTAATAAATGATTAACGCTTAATTGGCTCATTTTAAAAAACTTTATTTATATAATCTCTTTAATATTTTTATCTCAATTTTATGTGCAAATAAGCACAAACTTATTTTACAAATATTTTTCTTTTATAACGTTAATATGATGTTGTGCATGTCCACATAAAAAATATCCAATAGATAATACACTCACATCTCCCCCACTCGTTTTACCTTTTAGTAATAATTCTTTTTCGCCAAATTGCTTAAACATCAACACATTCGAAAGTCTAACTGAATCAAACTCATCTGCTAAAATTTGCGCATTTGTATTTGTTAAATTTGCATTTGCAGCATATAAATTTTCATCAAAAGTTAATAATTGTTGATTATCTCCTCTTGCAAAACGAAGTGCTCTATAGCTTAAAATACGCTCACAATCAATTATATGATTTATTACTTGTTTTACAGTCCATTTACCATCATCATAAAAATAATTCCATTTTAAACGAGGAACTTCTTCAATAAAATCTAATACAGTTTGATGATTTGCTTTAAGAGCTGATATTATATCTGTTTCAGGAACTAAGTCCAGGTATTTTTCGTAATATGCGGGATAATCTGTTTTTTTTGGTCGCATGTTATTTGTCAATTAAGGTTACACAATCTTTTCCGTCAGTTTCTTTCCAATCTACTTTTACATTTTGAGTTTCAATAGAATCAATTACCAAACCAGTATATTTTGCTTGTATAGGCACATGTCTACTAAAACGTCTATCAACTAAAACAAGAAGTTCAACATCATTTGGTCTACCAAAAGCAAGCATCGCATCTAGGCCTGCACGTATGGTACGACCCGTAAATAAAACGTCATCAATTAAAATCACATTTTTATCTTCAATAATAAAATTGATATTAGTTTTATTTGGCTTTAATTCTTTTTTACGAAAATCATCGCGATAAAATGTAATGTCTAAATCGCCACAATTAATTTTTGTTTTCAAAATTTTCTCTAATAATTTTTGTAAACGGTGAGCTAAATACACACCTCTAGGCTGTAGGCCAATTATTACTGAATTACTAAAATCGTTATGAACTTCTATTAATTGATAGCAAAGGCGAGTAAGTGTAACTTCTAATTGTTTATCTTCTAATAAAACTCTTGGTTTCAAGGTAATAGTTGTTTGATACTGGTTATTAGTTAAAAGCTATCTGATAAAATATCTCAGGTTTAAAGTTATAGTTATAATTTCAAACTACCAAGAACTTAAATCAAACAACTGTATTTTTTTACATAAAAATTGTTTGAGTTCTATCAGGACCAATAGATACGATACTGATTGGAACTTCAACTAATTTTTCGATATATTTTACGTAATCAATTAATTCCTTTGGTAAAGCATCTTTTGAAGTCATTTTTGTTAAATCAACATTCCAACCTTTTACTGTTTCATAAACAGGTGTAACGTCGCTTGGTTCTATACTGTATGGTAAATAATCAATTTTTTCACCTTTATGCATATAATGCGTACAAATTTCTAAAGTATCAAATTCTGATAAAATATCGGCTTTCATCATCATTAATTCTGTTACACCATTTATAGCAATAGCATATTTTAAAGCTGGGATATCTAACCATCCACAACGACGTGCACGCCCAGTTGTAGCACCAAATTCACGTCCTATTTGACGAATTTTTTCACCAACTTCATTATCTAATTCAGTTGGAAAAGGTCCACTACCAACACGAGTACAATAAGCTTTAAAAATACCAATAACATTACCAATACGATTTGGTGCAATTCCTAAGCCATTACAAGCTCCAGCACATATAGTGTTAGATGAAGTTACAAAAGGATAAGATCCAAAATCAATATCTAATAAAGAACCTTGAGCACCTTCAGCTAAAATTTTTTGACCTTTTTTAATGGCGTCATTAATAAAATGCTCGCTATCAATAAACGTAAGATTTTTTAATTCTTCAATAGCTGCAAACCAAGCTGGTTCAAGCTCTGAAAGATTATACTCAAATTTATGAAATTCTAAAATTTGCTTATGTTTTTCAACTAAAGCATTGTATTTTTCTTTAAAATCAGCCCCTTCAATATCCCCTACTCTTAAACCATTTCGTCCAGTTTTATCCATGTAAGTTGGACCAATACCTTTAAGCGTTGAACCAATTTTGTTTTTACCTTTAGAAGCTTCACTAGCTGCGTCGATTAAGCGGTGCGTTGGCAAAATTAAATGAGCACGTTTACTGATTACTAATTTTTTATTTACATCAACGCCCATTCCAACTAAGGCATCAATTTCTTTTTTAAAAATTACAGGATCAATTACTACACCATTACCAACAACATTAAGAGCAGTTGGATGAAAAATACCACTAGGAATAGTATGCAAAACATGTTTGATACCATTAAATTCAAGTGTATGTCCAGCATTTGGGCCACCTTGAAAACGAGCAATAATATCATATTTTGGAGTTAATACGTCAACAATTTTACCTTTTCCTTCATCGCCCCATTGTAGGCCTAATAGTACGTCAGCTTTAATCATGTTTTTAGTGCTTATTGTTTTGTTTTTTGAAAGCTCCCAAATTTACAATTAACCTCAAATAATAATGAAATAACAAATTAACAATTAGCTGATTTTTGAACAATATTAGTATTAAAAAAGATAGGCTAAGCCTAAATTAGTTTTGAAATAATAGATTCCCTTATTTTCAAGATGAATATTTAAATCACAACCAAAAGTTGGCATAAATTTTTTGATAATAATTCCAATTGAGAAATTATAAAAAATAATATTATTGAATTTTATTGGAAATACATCTGTTTTTTGAGGTGATGTGGATGAAGTATTAACCCAATACCAACCTTCTGGATTTGATGGAGTAATATGAATTGAGTCTTTGTTTGGAAACGAACCGGATTGCAATTCATTATAAGTATAGCTCTGATTATTAATATACTTAGAAAAACTAATTCCTAATTTGTGAATAAAAACAAACCTTTTATGAAAAGCCATATAATTTAATTGTGGGGCAAAGCTTAACATTGAAAATTTATAATTAAATTCATTTTGAGTATAGGAAATACTTGAACCAAAATGACCGGACTCTGAATATTCTAACAATTTATGTTTAAGTATACCATTTGTATAATTTAAACCAATACCTGCATATAATTGAGATTTACCGCAAAAGTTTTTGTTTAAGTGATATAGAAAATTTAAATTAATGCTATTATAAAAATTAACCTTATAAGTTTGATGATCGTCTTGATTTAAATCATTAACCTTTGTTCTATCAGAATAAACAGCATTTACCATTTTATTTGCAGAATAGTTAATTTCAAGAATGTACAGTGGTTTTTCCTTTAGAGAATCTCCAGCATAAATTACATTCGCAATTATAAATAATATAAACGTTGCACTTAATTTATTTAGAATCCATTTAAGATTTACGAAACTCATATTTATTAATCTAGCACTTTTAATTTTTCTTTTAATTCTTCAAGTGTTAATAATTTAAAATCTACATCTACGATTTTATCTTCTACAGTGGTTTCTTGCATAGATAAATATGGCTTTCCATCATCGTATTTAATGGCTATGATCCATATTTCCTCACCTTTTGGGATTTTATCAAATTCATACTTTTTACTTTCTTTTGATGCTGGTATAACAAATTTTCTATTTTTAAAAACTATTTTACAATCAATATTATTAGCTGCTTTTAAATTAACTTTTAGCTTAACCATTTGATCTGGCTTAATATCAGCAAAACAATCAACATTACTCCAACCAAGTTTTGAAGTATTGAATACATAATATTTAAAATCATTATACGATAAGGTTTTATTTAAATAGGATAATTCAATTTTATAGGTATTTAATTTTTGTAAAGTATCTTGTAATTCAACTACGGATTTTACTCCAAAACTATCAAGCAAGGGCTTATTTATGGCGTCAACTAAACCTTGCAAACTTAAAACACCGTATTTTTTATAAAGTTCTTCAAGTTTTTGGCATTTTGGTAACATTTCTTTGGGAGGTTCTGGTCGTGTAAGCACTCTTGAAGGCTTATTACTAAATATATTATTGAAGAAACGTCTAATTTTACAAAAGAAAAACTTGCACTTTTTTACACCACCACATCCTAACCAATCTGCACAGCAATTTAATTCTGCCAAGGTAAAATTAGTTAACACACTATTATTACTTACAGTCCAATTCATGATACTATCATGTGGCCTTCTGTTTCCTTGAAATATCTTTGCATCATTTCGAATAGAATCAGTTGGTAAGAATACAACTAAATCTTTACCTCTTATTAAACTAATTTTATTTTCATTACAATCTTTTGCTTCTGTATAAATCATTCCTTGTGTTTCAATAATTTTACCATTAGAAGTTGTTGAGAGGTTATCTAAAATCATATCTGATTTAAAAAAATCTTCCTTTACTTTTATTGTAACACAGCTCGACTTACAAGAATTTGATATTTTAAAAGCATTTGCTTTAATATAAATAATAGTTCCTTTTTCGCAACGCAAAGAGGTATCACGGGAATTATTAATACAAAACTCTTGTGGTTTTCTTTCTGTTTTTTTATATAATTCAAAAATTGATGGGAGAAACAATGAACTATCTATAGGTATAATTCTTGAAAATGAAACTGTTATATCTACTCTCCTATTTTTTTGTTTACCAATTTCTGTAGTATTATCTCCAATTGGTTTTTCTTCACCAAAAGCTGAGGTTGTAAAAACGGATGAACTAACATTTTTTGAAATAAAATAATTTTTAGTTGCTAAAACTCGTTGCTCAGATAATTTCTTATTAAATACACTATCACCAATATTATCAGTATTGCCCTTTATAAATAGCTTATATGATTGAAATGTTTTAATACTATCCAACAGTATATCTAATGTAGATTTACTTTCGGATGTTAATTCAAATTTTGCAGTTTCGAAATAAATACTTTTTATTAAAACATTTGTTTGACTATTTACCTTTAAAACCAATAAAATGGAGGCAAATAAAATCAATACTATTTTATGTAATTTTCTCATTTAATAACGTTTACATAGCAAATGAAATACAATAAAAATTCTTACAGAATGCTACTGATTACTAAATTTAAGAAAAATTAATTACAATAAAGAATTTCAAAGTTAGAAACAACCTTACTTTACATAAATGAATTTTCTTTCCAGGTATTTTTACATTTTCTGCATTCAAAGGTATCTTCAACCTCAGTATGTATTGCAAAGTATAAATCTAAATCTCCCTCAACTAATCTTCTTTCTGTTAAGATTACTGTAGGATTTTTACACAAAGGGCATTCATTATTAACTTCCCAATTTAAAATTCTTAAATCAGGATTTTCTCCTTCACTTGCTGATTTTGCCATATATAAACTTATGGTTTTGTTTTAAGCTAATAGCTCTATTGCTTCAGCTTTAGTATCTACAATTTTAAAAAGCGTATTTAGCTTAGTAATAACTAATAGTTCGTTTATTTTTTTATTTACATTAAATATTACACTTTCCCCACCGTTGGTTCTTGTTTTAGTTAATAGTTGAATTAAAACATTAAGTCCACTGCTATTCATGTACTTTAAATTTTCAATATCAATTACTAGTTTATTTTTACCTTGCTCCAAAAGTTCATCTATAGCTCTCATTAAATCAGAGGCTTGATTTTTATCAATTAACTCACCACTAATGGTTAAAACTTGAATATTATTTTCTTCATTAATTGTGTATTCGAGTACCATAATTTATAGATTAGATTTATTTTTTTTATGTTCACACACTCCATTTTCTTTTAAGTTTTTACATTTTGCGAAAAAGTTTAGAGAGTGATGAGTTACTTCAAAATTAAGCATTTCTTCTGCCATTTTTTGAATTTGCATAATTCTTGGGTCACAAAATTCAAATACCTTTTCACAATCACTACAAATTAAATGATCATGTTGCTTAAATTTATGTGCCTTTTCGAACTGAGCTAAATTTTTACCAAATTGGTGTTTAATAACCAAACCAGCATCTAACAGCAATTCAATATTATTATATAAGGTAGCTCTACTAACCCTGTATTTTTTATTTTTCATCATCACATAAAGCCCTTCAATATCAAAGTGGCCATCATGAGAGTATATTTCATTTAATATTGCAAAACGCTCAGATGTTTTACGATGTTTATTTTTTTCTAAATAATCAGTTAAAATTTTTTCTACAGCGTCTTTTGTATCGTTACTCATTTTATTAATTATTATCGATGCGTATTACATTTGTTACTCCTTTTACTTTTTTCATGCTCTCAATTAAATGATTTAAATGTTTAGCATCATGTACAAAAACCATTATTGTACCTTCAAATATACCATCTTCTGTATCAAAACTAATACTTCTCATGTTAATATTTAATTGACTCGAAATTACTTTAGTAATATTATTTACCAAACCAAGTTCGTCTGTACCAATAATTTTAATACCTGCCAAAAATGAAATCAAATGGTCATTATTCCATTTAGCTTTTACAACTCTATATGCATAATTAGAAAGTAATTTAACAGCATTAGGACAATTTACTCTATGTATTTTAATTCCTTCGTTTACAGTAACAAAGCCAAATACATCATCACCTGGAATTGGTGAACAGCAAGAAGATAAACCATAGTCTAATTTTTGCATATCATCACCAATAACCAACATATCAGAACTACCACGAACATTCGTAACTAGTTCTTCAATTTTATTTTCTTTCTTTTTAGGTCTATACTTTTCAGGGTGAAGTTTAAAATCAGCAAATTCTTTAATTTCTTTTACATCAACATTGCCTAAAGCGGTTCTATAAAACAATTCGGATGCAGAAGGAAGTTTTAAAAAGGTTACAAATTCATTAACATTTTGAAGCGTATAATCCAATTTACATTTGTAAAATTTCTTTTCTAAAATTGATTTTCCATCTTCGGCAGTTCTTCTTCTGTTTTCTTTTAGAGCACTTTTTATTTTAGATTTTGCTCTAGCGGTTACTACATAATTTATCCAATCTTCTTTTGGAACTTGCTTTGAAGAGGTAAGAATTTCAACCTGTTCGCCACTTTTTAATTGATAACTTAATGGTACTAATTTATGATTAACTTTCGCGCCAATACATTGTTCCCCCACTTTTGTGTGAATTTCAAATGCAAAATCTAAAGCAGTTGCAGTTGATGGTAAATTTTTCATTTCACCTTTTGGAGTAAATACAAAAATTTCGTCGGCAAATAAATTGAGTTTAAAATCATCAATAAATTCAAGTGCATTTGGATCAGGGTTGTCAAGCATTTCTCTTATACGACGTAACCAAATTTCAAGATTATTTTCTTTTTCGGCAGCAGCTTCTTTATATTTCCAGTGAGCCGCATAACCCATTTCTGCTAATTCATCCATTCTCACAGTACGTATTTGTACCTCTACCCATTTACCTTCTGGCCCCATAACGGTAGTATGTAAACTTTCGTAGCCATTACTTTTTGGTGTTGAAATCCAATCACGTAATCTATCAGGGTTTGGATGGTAAAAATCGGTAATGATTGAATAAATTTTCCAACAATCAGCTTTCTCTCTTTCTAAAGGAGTATCAATAACAATTCTAATTGCAAATAAGTCATATATTTCTTCGAATAAAACTCCCTTATTTTTTATTTTGTTGTAAATAGAATAGATAGATTTTGGTCTTCCAAAGATTTTAAATTTAAAGCCTTGCTCTTTTAAAATTTCATTAATTGGGTCGATAAAATTTTTAATAAACTTCTTCCTAACTGGCTCAGTTTCTTCAAGTTTATGAGTTACTTCGTTATACCAATGTTCATCTGTATATTTCAATCCTAAATCTTCTAATTCGGATTTAATGGTATTTAAGCCTAAACGATGTGCTAAGGGTGCGTATAAATACAAGGTTTCGCCTGCAATTTTCATTTGCTTATCACGTTTCATGTGATCAAGCGTG
>CALMMX010000213.1 GCA_937868545.1 uncultured Bacteroidota bacterium | reverse complement strand
GATGGTTCGAGCCCAGGAGAGGGAGCAAAAGCCACCAATGTCGGGTGGCTTTTTTGTTTGTATGAACTTTTATATTTATATACTGTATTCTGCTTCAGCCAATAAATATTATATTGGTTTTTCTGAAAATCCCCAGAAACGTTTGTTTGAGCACAACAATCCAATTCATACTAAATTCACTTCTAAATATATCCCTTGGGAATTAAAAGCATATTTCTTTGCTTCCAACGATAGAGGAAAAACAATGAAAATTGAACGTTACATTAAAAATATGAAAAGCAAAAAATATATCGAAAATTTAATTTCAGACACTACTGAACAAAAACGTATTTGTGATTTATTTAACATTTAATACAATGACTGTTAATCATTCCCGAAGGTTCGGGATGGTTCGAGCCCAGGAGAGGGAGCAAAAGCCACCAATGTCGGGTGGCTTTTTTATTTGTATGAACTTTTACATTTATATATTGTATTCTTGGAGGTTTTTCTTTCAGAAATAGAAGAAAATTGTTTTATATTAGGTTAAATTATTGAAAAAGAAAAATAATTGGATTTAGGAAATAACACGCTTTACTAAAAAGGTTCGTAATGAATATTATAAATCGTTAAATACTTATTTTAATACAAATAAAAATTCTGTTCTTATATAGTTTTACTAAAACATGAAAATTCCAAATTTTAAAACAGCAGAGGAAATGGAAATCTACTTTAACTTTAATAAAGTAGAAGGTGAAAAGTTTCAACTTATTACAACTCTAGTTCCTGAAATTTTTCACAATCTATTACCTTATGTTGATTATTTTGTAAGTGACACTCAGGAAATGAGGGAATCATTTTGTAAAAACGTTCCTATTGATGCTTATAAATTTCTTATACAAAGAGTGAAAGAAGTCCAAATAGAATTGATTGATTGGTTAGCTATTGAAGCTAAAAATATTGAAAATCTTTCTGTAGAATTTATAGCATTTGCAATCTTATCTGAAATTGTTGACAATGCTCCTGGTTATAGGAGGGAGTTTAAAAGAGAAATTTCACAAAAAGAACAAAGTGAAATTATTGAACGAGATGAGAAAACAATGGCAGAAATTAGAAAAAAATATAATTTACCTGAAAATGATCTATAGGATACTGTTAATAAAACCCTAACTATGGCTGTAAATGTAAAAGTGATTTCCTTCACTATCACACACCTCAGCATAATACCCAATTTGGTTATCAATTAAGTTAGTACCAATAACCACATCTCCATCTCTATTCCTTTGTCTTAATAAGGACGGTTCAGTTATTACTTTGCCTAAATTATATTTTATACTATTAATGGCATCTGCCATTACTGTAACATAATAAAAAGGTTTCATCCCATTTGAACCTGTGTAATTATCTGTTTCAATTAATGAACCTTTTACTCCAAAATGTTCTTTAGTAAAAAGGGCCATTTTTTTATCATACAAAAAAGTAATTTCAAGTTTAACTTGAAAAACTTTCTCATAGAAATTTACGGCTCTATCAAAATTAGAAACTGGTATTTCTAACCAAACAATTGGATGACTCATGTCTAAAATCTATGCTGGTTGTAATACTGCATTTAAGATACTTTCAAAAATTGATTTACCATCAATATTAGATAATATAGTATCTGCAGCTCTTTCGGGATGTGGCATCATTCCAAATACATTTTTTGTTGCATTGCAAACACCAGCAATATTTTCTGTAGCTCCATTAGGATTACTATCAGCGGTTAAATCTCCGTTTTCGTTACAATATCTAAAAATTATTTGTCCATTTTTATTCATTGCAGCAAGGGTTTCTGCATCAGCAAAATACTTCCCTTCTCCATGTGCAATTGGAACTTTAATAGCTTTTAAAGGCACTGAATTAGTAATGATTGAATTAGTATGTTCAGCTTTAATAAATACATTTTTACAAATAAATTTACGAGAATCGTTATGTAATAAGGCTCCTGGCAACAAACCACTTTCGCATAATATTTGGAAACCATTACACACACCAAAAACAAAACCTCCTGCTTCAGCATGTTTAACCACTTCCGTCATTATAGGAGAAAAACGAGCAATTGCACCACTTCTTAAATAATCACCATAAGAAAAACCTCCTGGCAAAATAATATGAGTGCAACCTTCTAAACTTGTTTGTTTATGCCAAAGTTTAACAGTTTCTTGCTTCATAATATCGCGCAAAACATAAACCATGTCTTCATCACAATTAGATCCTGGAAAAACAACTACTCCAAATTTCATACGTTTAATTTTTAATGTATTTATTTTATAAAAATAGATATTTCTTTGAAATGCTTAGGTTATTTTTTTGCACAAACAATCAGTAAGTGTTTAAAAATAATTTCAAGCCTAAATAAAATTCAAATTATGGAAGCAAATTACTGCAAAACCTGCAATAAATAGTAATAACAATGTATTGGCTATTTTTAATTGTTTTATTTCTCCTAAATAATCGCCAATAATTATACTTAATGGTAACATAGCTGGTAATAAGAAAAAATTAGAGCTAGTATCTAATAAAGAAACAACAAATGTAAAGGCTGTAAGCCAAATTAAAATAAACTTCGATTTTTGAATTTTAACCCTACTTCCAAAACCTTTTGTTATGTAATAAAATAAGGCCAAACAAAACAAAAAGGCTGTAATTAAAATAAACACTAAATAAAATTCAGAAATAACAGGTAATTGAGCAGATTTTAAACATTTAGACACCAATTCAAAAGGCTCATTAAACTCACCTAATAATAAATAGCTAATACACATGTAAATATATATTGGTGCAAGTACACCAAATAAAAAGCTTAACCATTCGCGCCAATTAAACGATTTTAAAATCAATAATGCAATTATTCCAATTGGTATAATTAAAATATAATAGGTGTAAAAACTACTGGCCAAGGTCAACAAAAATCCTGCACCAAAAGAATCAGATAAGGCATTCTCATTTCTATAAGAATTGTATAAAAATCTTAAACTTATTAATACCAATAGATTAGCAATTAATAAGGGTTGAAGCTGATTACTTGTAATGGCAGAATACGAAAATAAAAGGTAAATAAATGCAGGTAAAAAATTATCTTTTTTTACTATTTCGTTTTCGGTTGTTAAATAAGATATAAAGAAAGAACCCAGTAATATTAATAGTAAATTGAAAAACGCATTAAATACAGGCGAATTTGCAAATCCTTGGAAAATTAAATGATACAATAAATTATCGCTAACGTTATAAACCTCATTATAACTAACAGGAATAACAAAACTATAAGCAAATAATGCTAAACAAATTAGTAAAAGCGTAAAAATTGATACTTGTAATTTATTTTTTAGTAAGCCAACAATCATTTTTTATACAAAAAAGGCGATTTTTTAATTTTTTATTTTAATTTTGTGCTGTAAACTTACAAAATAGATTTAATTATGAGCGCTTTATTAATTTTAATGACTACTATGACTGATGTTTTTTACGCTATTGGAGATTTTTCTCAATGGGTATTTAAAGGTATTAAAGCTTTAGGTCATGGCCCAAATATCATTTTATGGTTAATTATTGGGTTTTTATTAGTTTACCAAACTTTACAAATTATTAAACAAACTAAAGAAGCTGATAAAAACGGCACTTTAAGATAATTATAAAATTTTTAATTTTAAGCTCAGAAGTTCCTCTTCTGAGCTTTTTTATTTATATTTACTTTAGTGATTCTAAAAAAGTACATACTCTATTTTTTATTGATTTTAAACTATTTGAGTTTTTCGCAAAAAGTAAAAACTCCTAGTTTAAAAACTATTGATTACGTTCGTTTTACAGAAAACAATAATCAATGGGCGGCAAAAATTGCTTACAGAGCTCAATTAGATGGAGGAGCTTTGTTTATAGAAAAAACAGGTTCACTTACCTTTAACTTATATGATAAGGACAATTATAGATTAAAACATTTAGGCAAAAATACTGATGATAAGTTGAAATTTCATGCTTATAATGTTGAGTTTATAGGTTCAAACACTTCGCCACAAATAATTTCAAATGGTAAATCATCCGATTATCAAAATTATTTTATTGGCAATAGCCAAAACCAGTGGGCAAGTAATGTTTATAATTACACTGAACTATCGGTAAATAATTTATATAATAACATCAATGCCTTATATGTAGGAGGAAGACAATCACTTAAATATAATTTTATTGTTAAACCAAATGGAAATCCAAATGATATTAAAATAAAATATACTGGAATTAACAAACTAAAAATAAAAGATGGTGCATTGCACCTTTCAACGAGTGTTAGCGAGTCTATTGAAGATGAGCCATTTGTATGTCAAAGTATTAATGGCGACACTATTGAAATACCTTCGAGAATTGAATTAAAAGACAATGTTATTTCTTTTAAACTTTTAAAAAAATACAACACAAATTATAATTTAGTAATTGATCCATTATTAGTTTTTGCTGCATCAAGCGGTAGTACAGCAGATAATTTTGGTATGACAGCCACTTACGATTCGAGAGGTAGTTTATATACTGGTGGCATTTCTTTTAATATAGGTTATCCTACAACCATTGGTGCTTATGACGTATCTTATACAGGAGCTGTTGGCGGTGGTTTAACAGATGTAGTAGTTACAAAATACGACTCTACAGGTGTTTTTTTAAAATACTCTACTTATTTTGGAGGTACCGCTACAGAAGAAGTAAGCAGTTTAGTAGTTGACAAAAATGACAATTTATGTTTGTATGGAGTAACGAGTTCTACTAATCTACCAACTACAGCAGGTTGTTACGATGCTAGTTTTAATGGAGGAATACCGATTTATTTTACATCTAACGGTCTCAATTTTGCAAATGGAACAGATATTTATGTAGCAAAATTTAACAATTTAGGGTCTATTTTAATGGCATCGAGTTATATTGGGGGTTCATTAAATGATGGTATAAATTACAATAATATTGCTCCTTTATCATTTGATTCCTTAGCCTTTAATTATGGCGATCAATTTAGAGGCGAAATTCAAGTTGATTCTTTAGATAATATTTATGTTTTCAGTAGCTCCAGATCTAACGATTTCCCTACTGTTTCAGCTTTTGATAATACCTTAAATGGAAAACAAGATGCTGTAATTTTTAAATTTAATTCAAATTTAAGTAGTTTGTTTTTTAGCAGCTATTTAGGTGGGACTAATAATGATGCTGGTTATGCTCTATCTTTAGATGACACTCTAAATATTTATGTTACTGGTGGTACAAGTAGTTCCGATTTTTTTACAACAGCTGGTAGCTACAAACCTATTTACACTGGAGGAAAATGCGATGGTTACATTTGCAAAATAAAAAAAGATGGTTCATACATTATGCATTCGAGTTTTATAGGAACAACCTTGTACGACCAAAGTTATTTTGTACAATTAGATGATATGCAAAACGTCTATTTATATGGACAATCGCAAGGATTAATGCCTATTACAGCTGGAGTATACTCTAATGTTAATAGTAAACAATTTATTCAAAGATTAAATCCACAAATCAATACCTTAATGGCATCTACCGTTTTTGGTAATGGTTCTGGCAATATAAATATTTCTCCTTCTGCATTTTCGGTTGATTGTGCAGGAAATATTTATTTATCAGGCTGGGGAGGAAATATTTTAACAGGTGTTCCAACAACAGGGATGCCAATTACACCATCAGCAATACAACCAACAACAGATGGATTTAATTTTTATTTAATGGTATTAGGTCCTAATATGTCTAGTTTACTATTTGGAAGTTATTTTGGAGGTGCTTTAAGTCATGAACATGTAGATGGTGGAACAAGTAGGTTTGATAAACGTGGAATTATTTATCAATCAGTTTGTGCTGGCTGTGGCGGCAACGACGACTTTCCAGTAACTCCTGGTGCATGGCCAGGAACAGGAACAAATGTTAATCATAGTACAAATTGCAATAATGGTGTTTTTAAAATTGACTTCCAACTCAATACTGCTGTTGCAAATATTACAACCAGTTTATTATCAGGTTGTGCTCCTGCAACTATTTCATTTACAAATGCAAGCACATCAGGCCACGCTTATTTGTGGGATTTTGGAAGTGGAGATACTACTTCATTAATAACAAACCCAATTAAAACATATACCGCAGCAGGAACTTATACTGTAAACTTATATGTAAAAACATCAATATGTAATAATATACATGATACAGCTAAAGTAACTGTAACAATATATCCTCAGCCAGTTGCAAGCTTTACAACTATTGTAGATTCTTGCAGCAATAATGTAAGCTTTGTAAATAACACTATACCTATTGGAACGCCAAGTAAATGGTATCTAAATTCAAGTTTAATATCAACCTCAACAAACGCTTCTCATTCCTTTTTATCAGCCGGGACGTATACAGTTAAATTAGTTACTCAAAATAGTTTTGGATGTAAAGATTCTACAACTAAATTAATTGTTGTACCAGTTGACTCATTAACAATTAATAATCCCATTTCTAAATGTACGTATCAAAGTGTTCCATTGCTAGTAACAGGAGCCACTTCCTGTGTATGGCAACCTACTATTGGTTTATCTAACCCAAATATTACAAATCCAATAAGCACAGTTACAGCAACAACCATTTACACTGTTACAGTAACACAAATTGGTATTACTGGCAAAATATGTGTTAAAACTCTAACAACAGTTGTTAATGTTTATCCAAAATTAACATCGCTATTTAGTTATAGTATTGGGGCATGTAATAACAATGTTCAGTTTACTGATTTATCAGCTGTTAGTCCAACTTCATGGGCATGGAATTTTGGAGATGGCGGAACTTCTTTAACACAAAATCCATTGTATTATTATGGTTCACCAGGAACATTTACAGCTTCATTAATTGTTACAAATAGTTTTGGATGCAAAGATACTAGTAGGCAAGTTATTTCCTTATCTGGCTTTACACCTGTAACTGTAAACAACCCTATTAATAAATGTGAACCAGACACTGTTCAACTAAATGCAAGTGGTGGTGTTTTATATTCTTGGAGTCCAACAACTGGATTAAATAATCCCAACATTTCTAATCCCTTATGTTATGCTAATGCTACAACAATATACACAGTAACAGTTAGTACAATATCAGGGTTAGATACGTGTAAAAGTAAATTAACTACTACTGTTTCTATATATCCATTTTCATATAGCAGTTCTTCTATCGCTATATCATCTACATCCATTACAATTGGAGAACCAGCAACCTTTACTTTAACTGGGTTTACCTATTCAGGCACCGTAACTATAGTTCCGAATGTACCATTATTAAACTTAGGTGGCAATGTGTATTCCTTTACTCCAACTCATAACAGCGAATACACCATCTATTTTACTGATATTAATGGCTGTTCACACACATTAAAAACAATTTATATTGAAATGATAACTAACGTTTGTAATGAAGGCGTAGTGTTTTTACCGACTGGATTTACTCCAAATGGCGATGGTGTAAATGATGTGCTTTATATTAGAAGCAATTTTGTTACTGAGGTTTACTTAGCTATATATGATCGTTGGGGCGAAAAACTATTTGAAACAAACGACATTAAAAAAGGCTGGGACGGTTATTACAAAGGCAAAAAACTTGATCAAGGTGTTTATGGCTACTACTTAACTTTTAAATGCAACAATGGAGAAGAATCCTTTAAAAAAGGAAATATTACATTAATGAATTAAGATGTATAAAAAATTAAATACATATGATATAATTACAAAGTCTAAATGGCTTGTAGTAATGATTATATGCATTTTAAAATCATCAACTGCCCAGGATTTACATTTTTCTAATTGGAATATGTCGCCATTAAATTTAAACCCTGCAAATGCTGGCATGTTTGATGGAGATGGTAGATTAATTTTTAATTACAGAAATCAATGGAAAAGTGTTCCAGTACCATATAACACCTTTAGTTTTGGGGCCGATTTCAATTTAAAAAAATCACTTATAAAAAATACTGATGAAGCGGTAGGGATAATTTTTAACCATGATGCTTCAGGGGATGGACATTATAAAATAAATGAATTTAAAGTTCCAATCAATCACAAAATAACATTTAAAAAAGATTCAGGACTTACAATTGGTTTAGGCGTAGTAGCTGGCATTAGCAATATAAGTTTAGATTTAAATAAATTATCATTTGATAAACAATGGGATGGAGATACTTATAACAATGGATTATCAAACGGTGAGCTTTTTCCAAAATTATCTAAAACCTATGCCGACATTGGTTTTGGGGCAGTGATTCAAAAAAAATTAACTCAAAATTTCACAGCAACAATTGGATATGGATTAAGCCATATTAATAAACCAAATATTTCTTTTAATAATACTAACGGTGTGTTACTGCGCTCAAAACACAATGAATCGTTAAATTTAAAATACAGTTTTTCAAATATTTCAAATATTCAATTTGACTTTTTTGCTAACCAACAACAAAAATTTAAAGAAAATTTAATTGGATTAACATACTATTATATATTAGAACCTAAAACGAATACCGTGTTTAATGTTGGTCTATTGAGCAGATTAGGCGATGCCTTTATTACAACTGTTGGTTTGCAGCATAACAGCATGCGTTTGCAAGCTTCTTACGATTATAACTATTCTCAATTTAAACGCGCCACAAATGGCAGAGGTGGCTTCGAGATTTCATTTATTTACATTTACGCTAAACCAAAATTGTTTGTCCCAAAAACTAGAGTTTGTCCTATTTACATGTAAAAAATATTAAAATTATGACAAAGAAAATTTTAACTCTACTAACAATTTGTTTTGTTTATTTTTCTGCAAATGCCACTATAAAAAACTATGATATTAATTGTATAGCCTGTGCTGGTGGAGCTCCATTTTTATATGTTGGTGATACTTTAATTGTTAAATACACTTTAGGCGACAATAAAGAAAATAATGTAACCCTATTAACGAAAGATAGTTTATTTATCTATGGTGGCTGTGCAACAAATTACGATGGCATTAATCCATCATTACTTGCACCATTTGAATTTCCCTTTTTTGGAAACAATTTCAGTAATTCATTTTACAATATTCGTTCAATAGACAGTGTAACTTCTATAATTGTGCCATACCAAGTTCCTCCTTATTGTTCAAACCGTATGTTTGGATTAGCATGGAATAGAGGTGTTTTAGGTTGCGGAAGTGTTGTTGGATTAGTGAATATAACCCCCATTAAAATGAAAGTACCAAGCATAAGTTGTACCCCATCTTTCCCAATTTTAATTAATCCTAATATATATATTGCAGACTATTTCACACATTTTAAAGCATACATAATTGATACTTTAAGGGTAAATGACCGAGTTTTTCTAAGTGACTATTTAGGAATTCAAGTAAATTGGGGTGATGGCTCTCCAATTGACACAATCATAGATGAGTTTGGTAACTTGGGGAATTTTGATTTAATAGATCCAAAGTTATTTATACTGAACAAACCCACTTTTCCTGGCGATCCTCCTCCATTTGCAAGTTTATTTTCACATACTTACACAATATCAACAAGTACTACATATAGTACAACAAACTTAATTACTGCAAAATATGTTTGTAATTACAAACGATGCTTGCCATTTTTGGCAAGTTTTGATTGGCCACATAGTGACATGAGACAATACTGCTTGCCAACACAAACTTTAACTTTACCATCAACAAATATCAACAATATAAAAAATGAAAATATTGAGGTTTATCCTAACCCAGTAAATGAAAAATTAATATTTAAAAACTTTCAAAATATTGAAAGAGTTGATATATTTAATTATTTAGGAGACAATGTTAAAAGCATTGATGATCATTTAGATTATGTTGATTTAACAGATATTAAAGATGGCATATACTCCATAATTATAAAAACAAAAGAATTTGTTTATACAAAAAAAATAATCAAGAACCATTAATATTAGATTTGAAATTGAAAACCTTTACATTTATTGCATTTATACTTTTGTGTTATACTAAAACAAATGCACAAAGCATTAAACAGCTTTTAAAACAAGGCACAGAAGCCACTGCCAATAAAGACTATTCGGCATCTTCGCAAATTTACAATCAACTTATATTATTAGATTCTTCAAAAATTGAATATCAAATTTTATTTGCAGATGCCTCACGTTTAAATTATGATAATGAAGCTGCATTACATTGGTATCAAAAAATTTACAAAAAAGATAATGGAAAAGTTTATAAAGAAGTACCTTTTTACATTGCCACATTGCTAAAAAACACAGGCAAATACAAAGAAGCAAAAAAATATTTTGATAAATATTACAAAAAAAATAGAACAGTAAAAGACCCTATAAAAAAACAAATGGGTTTAAAAGCAAAGCAAGAAATTGAAGCTTGTGATTTAGCTCAAATATTAATTAAAAACCCTGTAGATTCAAAAGTATTGCATTTAGATAGCGCTGTAAATAGTCGTGTAAGCGAATATGCACCTTATGAGGTTGATAGTGTTTTGTATTTTTCGTCATTAAGGGATAAATCTAAAACAGATGATAGAGGTGTTGGCTTTAATAAATTATACACATCAAACAAATTAAATAACAAACGACAAAAAGCCACTGAATTAGATAGTATTTTTAATAAAGAAGGGATACATAATGCAAACACTTGTTTTAATGATGATTTTACTAAAATATACGTTACTCGCTGTAAGGCTTTAAATGCATCGCAGTACACTTGCGAAATTTATTTTTCAGATTATATAAATAATAAATGGACAGAATTAAAAAAACTTCCATCACCAATTAATATAAATGGTGCAAACACAACTCAACCAAGTACAGGTAAAATAAATAATAAGGACGCTTTATTTTTTGCAAGTAACCGTACAGGAGGTGAAGGTGGAATGGATATTTGGTATAGTATATTAAATTCTGATGGAACATTTAACATTCCTGTAAACGCTGGAAAAAACATAAATACCTTAGAAGATGAAATAACTCCCTTTTATGTAAAAGAAATAAACACATTGTACTTTAGTAGCACATGGCATAAAGGTTTAGGTAACTTCGATATATTTAAATCTGAATTTAAAAACAATGAATTTGGAGAAGCAAAAAACGTGGGCTATCCAATAAACAGTAGTTATAATGACATTTATTATAGTGTAAATTCAAAAAAAGATAAGGCCTTTATTTCTTCAAACAGAATTGGATCTTACTTTGAAGACAAGCCAAGTTGTTGTAATGACATTTATAGTTTCTCAATACCGCCTTTAAGTGAACCTATTAAACCAATTGATACTTCAGAACAAATTATTAATCAAATGAAAGTACTATGTCCTTTAACCTTGTACTTTCATAACGATGAGCCTGAACCTAAAACAAAAGTTATAGTTACTAAAAAGAACTATAAAAAAACGTACGATGATTATATAATTTTAAAAAACAAATATATTTCAGAATATACAAGAGGAACAGATGGAGAACATAAAGAGTATGCCGAAAATAGAATAATAAATTTCTTTGAAGATAGTGTAGATGCTGGCATGCAAGATTTAGAAAAATTCGCCACTTTATTAGAAAGTGTATTAAAAAGAAATGAAAAAGTAAAAATTACGATGAAAGGATTTTGCAGTCCGCTTGCAAGTACTGATTATAATGTGAATTTAGCAAAACGACGCATTAGCAGTTTACGTAATTACTTTATGGAATACAATGGTGGTATTTTAGCAAAATATGTAAACAACCCAAATACTGCTGAAGGGAATATAGAGTTTACTGATGAAGACATTGGAGAATTACCAGTGAGCAAAGTGAGTGATGATGTTAAAGATACCAAAAACTCTGTTTATAGCCCTTATGCAGCAAGTGAACGTAAGATTCAAATTTTAGCGGTTAGTTATTTAATTTCAAAATAAGTTTTCATTAATCATTTATGCTTAAATAAAAACAGTATGAAAAACCATATAGTAGCTTTATTAATAATTGCCTTATACATTTCGAGTTGTACTGTAACAAAAAAAAGTGAACCAAAATCATGCAATCACTCACTCGTAACCTTAGAGAAAAAAAATAATGGAGGAGATTATACTGAGATCAGTGGAAAAGTACTTGATTTAAAAACTGGAGAGCCAATTCCCTTTGCTAAAATAACCTTAAACAAAGATGGCAGTGTTATCATAGGCGCACAAACAGATTTTGAAGGAGCTTTTAAAATAAGTAAAGTTAAATTAGGTAAATACATACTTGAAATTAAATATTTAAGTTATGAAAATGTTGAAATTCCAATTGACATTGAAAACTCATGTTCGATTAAAATTTTAGCAAAAATTGAAAACAAGCCAATACTTCTTGAAAAACCTGTTATTTATATTTACCCTACAGCAAAACAGCAAACTGCTATTAAGCTTAATTATAAAGGTGTTTTAAAACATTCATATCCAACTTATCCTGACAGTGGATGGAAAGTAATTGCAGAGCCCAATGGAATGTTGTATGACAATGAAGGAAAAGAGTATTATGCCTTATTTTGGGAAGGAATACCACAAACAGATATAATTCCAAATGAAGGGTTTATAATATCTGGTAAAGAAACAGCCAGTTTTTTAGAAGAGAAATTAGCCTTTTTGGGCTTAAATAGAAGAGAAGCCAATGAGTTTATTATGTATTGGTTACCACGTATGGAAAATAATCCTTACAATTTAATTCATTTTGCTAGTAAATCATATGAAGAGCAAGCTGAATTAATAATTTCACCTAAACCTGAAACATGTATAAGAATTATGATGATAACCAAACCACTTAAAACTAAAATAGATTTTCCTTTACAAGATTTATCACCATTAAAAAAAACACGAAAAGGATATACTATTATTGAATGGGGAGGATGTGTATTAAATAATTTAGAGTTCTGATTTGATATTTAATACTATCAAATTTATTTACCCAATGAATTAATTTCATCAATTGCAGGTTCATAGTTTGGTTTAAGTTGCAAACACATATTCAAATCTGCATATGCATTGTTTTTATCATTTAAAATATGATAACATACACCACGAGCAAAATACGCCTCTGCATAATTTGCATCAGCATTAATTGCTTTTGTAAAATAAGGTAATGCATTTTTCGCATTTTGTTTTACATCTAATTCAATTGCACCAATATTATAGTATGAATTTTTATGTAGCGAATCTATTTTCAATATTTTATTATATTCAAAAATTGCTTCGTCAGACTTATTAATATCTTGCAAATATTTAGCTTTTGCATATATTACTTCAACACTTACTGGATTAATAGCTAATGCGTTATTATAATATTCTAATGCTATTGGATTTTTTCTGTTGGCATAAATTAAACCCAAATCTAAAAAAGCGCCCAAGTTCTTATTATCTTGGTCAATAGCAGTTTCCAAACTAGACACTGCTTTTGCAGTATCACCAATTTCCTTATAAATACTACCTTTTAAATAATATGCTTTTGCCAAATTTTCATCCACTTTTAATGCATCATTTATTTTCACAAATGCATTATCGTATTGTTTTACAAAGAAATATAATTCTCCAAGTTTCAAAAGCCCATCCGTGTTTTTAGGAAATTTTCTTACAATTATCTCTAGTAATTCTTTTGCTTTACGAGTTTCATTTGCTGCAAAAAAAACATCTGCCTCAATTAAATAAGTTTCGGCAATAGTACTATCAATTCTTAATGAGCGCTTGGTGTCATTTACCGCATCTTCAAACTGTTTAAATTTTAAATATATTGTTGCTCGTTCATTATATAATAATGGATCATTAGGATTCTCTAATATCTTTTTATTTACCGCTTCTAACTCAGGCGATTTAATAATTTTAAGCAATGAATCGGCATGTGCCACATCTTCTTTAGTTGTTTCAATTGATTGCTTACAAGATGCCACAAATAATACTAGAATCGATAATATGACAATGTTTTTCATATGTAGGTATTATTTTAAGTTGTTAAATGAAATACAAAATGTATCCTTATTTGAATTTTTACTACTAGCTGCTCTGAAGTTAAATTTCTAAAGTTATAAATCATTAGCATTAGCTATTAGCTCAGCCACATCCAATACTTTTGTTTTATCTTCTTTATTAAAATGTTTTACACCGTCCGTCATCATTGTATTACAAAATGGACAACCAACAGCAATAATATCAGGATTGCTTTCAAGAGCCTCTTCGGCACGTAAAACATTAACTTCTTTATTACCTTTTTCTGCCTCCTTAAACATTTGTGCTCCACCTGCTCCACAGCATAAACCATTTGCTTTGCTTCTTTTCATTTCAACAAGTTCTGCATCTAATTTAGAAATTACATCTCTTGGCGCTTCATAAACACCATTTGCTCTGCCCAAATAACAAGGATCATGAAACACAATCTTTTTTCCTTTAAATTCGCCACCTTGTACTTTTAGCTTTCCTTCATTAATTAATTGCTGAACAAGCTCTGTATGATGTATAACTTCATATTTACCTCCCAATTCGGGATATTCATTTTTAATTGTATTAAAACAATGAGGGCAACCTGTTACAATTTTTTTAACATCATACCCATTTAAAATGGTAATGTTTTGCATCGCTTGCATTTGAAATAAGAATTCATTGCCTGCTCTTTTTGCAGGATCGCCGGTGCAACTTTCTTCAACTCCTAATACTGCAAAATTTGCTCCTACATGATTTAAAATTCTAACAATAGCTTTCGTAATTTTTTTTGCTCTATCATCAAAACTGCCACTGCAACCTACCCAAAATAAAATATCTGGAGTTTCGCCTTTGGCAATTTTTTCTTGCATTGTTGGTACTTGTATCGTATTCATAATTTTAATATTTATTTTCAATAATAAATTGAATTTAATTAATTTTCATGTATCCAATTAGCTCTATCAGAAGGGCTAAATTGCCAAGGAGCTCCATTATTTTCTAAATTAGAAAACATACCGTTTAATTCATTTGGCGCAGAACTTTGCTCTAAAACTAATTGCTGACGCATACCAACTATAATTGCTAATGGGTCAATATTTACTGGACACTCTTGCACACATGCGTTACACGTATTACAAGCCCAAACTTCTTCATTTGTAACATAATTACCTAATAACGATTTTCCATCATCTACAAACGTTCCGTTATTTGCATCAATATTTTTTCCAACTTCTACTAACCTATCTCTGGTATCCATCATTATTTTACGAGGAGATAAAGCTTTTCCTGTTAAGTTTTGCGGGCACACTGATGTACAGCGTCCACATTCTGTGCATGAATAAGCGTCTAATAAATTTTTCCATGTTAAATCAGTAACATCTTTAACTCCAAATTTTATAGTTGCATTAGGGTCTAAAACTGGTTGGTAACTAGGGGCAAAATTAGGTTTTACTACATCTGTAACTTCAAATAAATTTTTGAATTGACCTTTTTGTTTTAAGTTTGAATAGAAGGTATTTGGAAACGCTAACAAAATATGTAAGTGTTTTGAAAACGGTAAGTAACATAAAAATGCTAACACCATAAATAAATGCCCCCACCAGCCTATTCTTTCAATAACATGTAACCCTTCAGTTGGCATACCACCGTAAAGCATAGGACCTAAATATTTACTAATAGAAAAACTTAAAGAACCATCACCTAAATTTTCAGCATGAGAAACCCCTCTTGAATAAAGCACTTCATCAGCACCATTCATCATAAATATAAAACAGATTAAAGTAATTTCCATTATTAAAATAAAATTAGCATCTGTCTTTGCCCAACCATTCAATTCTGCCATACTAAGGCGAGGTAATTTTAATAAATTACGACGAGACAAAAATGCAATGGTTCCAATAAATGCCAGTACTGAAAGAATTTCGATAAAGCTTACAATAAAAGTATAAAATCCTCCTAATGCTGGTCTAAAAGCTCTGTGGTGCCCTGTTACTCCATCAAAAATAATTTCTATTAATTCTATTTGTGTTATTACAAATGCAACATACAGAAACAAGTGCAAAATAGCTGGTATTGGGCGGTTAAACATTTTCTTTTGGCCAAATGCCACAAGTATCATGGTTTTTAAACGCTCCGATTTATTATCCGTTAAATCAATGTCTTTCCCTAATAAAATATTTCTGCGTATTTTTCTTGCATTAATAATAAAAAATGAACTTGCTGCTATAAAAACAAGGCTAAAAATGATTGATGAAATCATAGAACTTTATGGTTTAATGGTTGCTGGTTTAGGTTCTGGTGCAGGTTTTTCTTTTTTTCCAAATACAGAAACATGCACATATCTTCCTGGATTTGCTTTTAAGTCGATTAATAATTTATCTAAATCGGCACTTGCATCATTTAAGTGATTATACAATGAATCGTTTTTCATTAATTTTCCAATTGTACCTTTTCCACTATTAATTTGAGTCATAGTTTCATTTAACTCTTTTAAAGTTTTATCAGCATTTGCAATAGCACTTTTTAATTGTGATTTTGACAAACTATCCGATAATGTACTGAAATTATTAATGATGTTACTAATTTTCCCTTTGTCATTATCTAGCATTGTAGCTAAATTATTAAGCTTAGTTAATATTGCTGAAATTTTAGTTTTTTCAGAGGCAACTAAATCATCCAATTTATAAGCTGTTTGTTCTAAACTTTCAATAGCTTTTTTTATGCTTTCAAATGATTTATTTAAATTATCTCTGGTTTTATCATTCAACACAAACTGCACAACCGTCATAACAGAATCAATTGAAGATATTAAACCTTCAGCTTTATGTTGTAATGGTGTTAATTGTTTACTAACCGCAGATTTTAAACCTTCTTCATTCTCAGCATATAAGGTGTCACCAGAAACTACGTATTCTTTTGAATCGCTATATATTATTTCAACTGCTTTAGAACCCAATAAATCAGAACTAATAGCTTTTGCAATTGAGTGCTTAGGAATTTTAACCTCCTCACTAATTAAAAACTTCACCAAAACAGCATATTCACCATTAGGTTGTTTCATTAATGAGATGTTATTAACCTGCCCAATTTTAAACCCATTAACTAATAATGGATTTGCCTCAATAAGCCCATCGATTTTAGGATAAACTGCATAGAGCTCAAATTTATGGCTAAACAAATCTCTCCCTTTTAGGAAATTAAATCCCCAAATGAATAAACCAATTGCCGAAGTTACTACAATACCAATCTTAAATTCTTTACTTATTTTCACAATTAAAATTTTAAAGTCCTAATATACTGATTTTATTAAATATAGAAGTGCAGTTACTTTACTTTTTAACATCAATATTTCCAGTTTTTTTATTATAACCATATGGACAATGCTTACAGCCACTTTTACAGCAATACCCACGTTTTAAATGATATTTTTCCGTAAAAATGATATATCCTTCTGGACTTAAATAATAATCTTCTGGATCTAATTCTTTTTTAAACATTTGAATGCAAAAATATATAAATATCATTTATATTTGATATAATTATATGAAAACAAAATTTCTATTATTAGTACAGTTCATCCTTGCTTTTAGCCTAATTAACGCTCAAGTTGACACTACAACTAAAAAAAAACATCTCAACTTGGTTTTAGGAAGTGATTCTAACATCGTATTTTCCGGCACACGTATTATTCCAAAATCCGACACTAATGAAATTCGTAAAATTGAATTAAGTGGTTATATTAGCACGTATTATGCATATTATTCAGATTTAACTGACAATGGTGGCTTAGTTCAATTTCCTACAATGGCAGCTCGAAACAAACAATTTGGTTTAAACTTAGCGCAAATCGGCATGGAATATTCTGATAAAAATGTTAGGGGAAATATAATTTTACACTATGGTGATATACCAGAAAGTAACTGGCCAAAGCCGTTTACGTTAATTCAAGAGGCACATGCTGGAGTTAAATTAATAAATAAATTATGGTTAGATGCTGGCTTTTTTAAATCACATATTGGATTAGAAAGTACTCAGCCACGAGAAAATATTACTTCTAGTATGGCGATTCTAGATTTTTACGAACCCTATTATTTTAGTGGGGCGAAATTAACTTATGAATTGAATTCAAAAATAACGCTACAACTTAATGCTTTTAATGGCTTCAATACTTATGTAGAAAATAATAACAATAAAGCACTTGGTTTTTCTGCTATTTATGATATTAATGATAATATTTCGCTCACCTATAATTTATTAAGTTGCGATGAAACTCCTGATAATATTAAAACAAAACATCAGCGTTTTTACCATAATTTATATGGAACTATGCAGTTAAAAAAATGGAGTATTGGGTTTGAAGCAAACTATGGAACACAGCAAAATAGCCTGTTAGCTGATAGTACTCAAACAGCAAGTGTATATAGCGGGTTACTAGTTGCTAAATATCAAATGATTAAAAAGTTAGCAGTTTACGGAAGAGGTGAAATCTTTTCAGATAAAAATATGATACTAACTAATAATTTAAATTTAGGAAATGGCATTTATGGAGGTACTTTTGGTGTAGAATTTAAACCAGCAAAAACAGTTGCATTAAGCGCAGAATATAGAGTTTTACAATGCGATGAATTTATTTTTAAAGAAAAAGGATTCACTACAAACCAAAGAAATGATTTTATTTTGTGTTTAGATTTATGGTTTTAAATTAAATTTTGTGATAACATATAATCCAATAATAAATACTATAAACTATAACGGAATAGATATTGGAGTGCTTAGATTGGATTTAATTCACCCCGAAGTTTCTGGGAACAAGTGGTTTAAGCTAAAATATAATATAATTCAAGCACAATTAGAAGGTAAAAAAGGAATTATAACATTTGGAGGAGCCTATTCTAATCACATAGCAGCCACTGCATTTGCTTGTAAATTAGCTAATGTAAAATGCATAGGTATTATTCGTGGTGATGAAGTTACAGAGGAAAATCATACATTAATAGAAGCACAAAAAAATGGCATGCAGTTTATTTTTGTGAGTAGAAGCTTATATAAACAAAAAGATTCTGAAGAATATTTAAATGAATTACAAAATAAATATCCTGAATATTTTATAGTACCAGAAGGTGGAAATAATGAATTAGGAATAAAAGGTTGTGAAGAAATATTATCTATAGAAACTAATAAATACAATACGGTTTTTTGTGCTTGCGGAACAGGAGCAACATTTAAAGGGATAGCAAACTCTTTACACTCCAATCAGAAACTCTTTGGAATTAATGTTTTAAAATATGAAGCTGCCACTGATAAATTAAATGCAACTATTTTAAACCACTATCATTTTGGTGGTTACGCAAAACATACAAGTGAACTGTTAAGTTTTAAATCAAATTTTGAAATCACAAGCAATATACCGTTAGATTATGTGTATACATCTAAATTGTGTTTTGCAGTATTTAATCTAATTGATAAAGGCCAAATAACATCACAAGATAAACCTTTAATAATACATTCGGGTGGGCTACAAGGTAACTTAGGCTATGAAAGTAGATATAAATTAAATGTTTAATATATAAAAAAGGTTGATTATAAAATCAACCTTTTTATTTTAATATTCTAACTGAACATATCCTTTATAGATTTCGGTTTTACCATCACCGTAATCAAATAACACAAAATATGTTCCTGCTGGCAACATTTCCTTACCAGTAGCAGAATTTACATTTGGTTTCCCATTCCATTCATTATTGTATTTTTCTTTTTGATAAACCATTGCACCCCATCTATTAAAAATAGTTAGTTTATTATTTGGAAAATGTTCAATACCTATAATCTCAAATCTATCATTTTGTCCGTCTCCATTTGGTGAATAAATTTCAGGAATAAACAAACCACAATCATTTACTAATAAATTAACTGTCGCGTAGTTTTTACAACCATTTGCATCTGTTATAAAAACTGTATATGTTCCTGCAATATCACTTTGAATATCTGGAATAGTAACATTACTTCCTGTTGTATTATTATAGCTCCATAAATAACTAATTGGCGATGGTAATGGATTTAAAACATTTAATAGTGCCGTTTCACCACTACAAATCTCAATACTACTTTGCTCTACACTTACCATTGGATTTGGATTAACTATTATTGTAGCCGTAGAATTTGTAGTACACGTATTTGTACCAGATCCTAAAAGCGCATTAACATTAATAGTATATGTGCCTACTAAATTAGTCGTTGCTGTAGGAACAGGGTAATTTGTACCAGTAGTAACAGCATCCCAAGTGTAAACTACACCACCTTGTGGATTTGAAATTTCGAACAATGCATTTGAGCCTTGGCAAATGCTCATGCTAGACACTGCTAAACTGCTGCTTGGAGAGCTAACAACATTTACTGTTACCGAACTTGAACTACTCAAACATCCTTCTGGGCTAGTTCCAATTAATACATAAACATATACACTTGCCGTTGGAGCCGAAATAGAAGGATTGGCACTATTTTGATTTGATATTGTGATGCCAGAACCACTCCATGTGTAAGTTGATGCTCCACTCGCAATTAAATTAATTGTACCTCCAGAACAAACTGTTAATGGACTTGCAGAGGCAGTTACCGTTGGTACTGCGTTTACGCTTATTGTTATTGCAGTTAAATTACTTAAACAACCACTTAAATCTGTTGCTTCTAAATTGTAAACAGTTGTTGTTATTGGATTAACTGTAAAACTCGAACCAAAAACTGCAACACCATCTAACGAATAAGTTGAAACAGATGAACTTAAACTTGGAGTTATCACAGCCGAACTTCCTGAACAAATCAACGTATTATCTACAACTGCAGTTAAAGTTGGACTAGAAGGATTTGAAATTACAAATGGTTGAATTACTGAACAACCATTTGCATCTGTAACTGTAACAGAATATGATCCGGCTGGTATTCCAGTAACAATGCTGCCAGTACTTGAAGAACCAGTATATGTATAACTATAACTCGAACTCCAACCTCCAGATGGTGTAACAGTAGCTGATCCATTAGAAAAACCACAGCCTGTAGTATTTGTAGCAACAGCAATTGCTAAACTAGTACTTGGACCAGAAATTGTGCTTGTTACTGAAGCCTTACAACCATTAATATCTGTTACAGTTGTTGTGTAAACACCTGCATTTAATCCTGTAGCTGTATTTGTACTACTAATTGCTGGGCTCCATACATAACTATAACCAGAACTACCACTAGCTGTTGTAGCAATTGAACCAGTAGATGTTCCAAAACAATTTACATTAGATAGCCCACCTGGTAAAACACTCAAAGTTGGATTTGAATTTACATTGATACTAACGGTTGCTGAATTACTACAATTGGTAACTGTATTGGTCCCTACAACAGTATAAATTCCAGATGAAGAAACTGTATATGTAGGAGAAACAGGACCTGCTACCCATGTATATGTGTTAGCACCTGTTGCAGTTAATGTTGAAGTTGAGCCAAAGCAAATTGCAGAAGAACTTGCCACTGCTAAAACTACTGGTAATGGACTAACAGAAATAGAAACAGTTCTAGTATTTGTACAACCTGTTATTGTATTAGTACCAGTTACGGTATAAGTTCCCGCAGTACTTGTAGTATATGTACTTGAAACAGGGCCTGATGTCCATGTATAAGTATTTGCACCACCTGCAGTTAATGTTGCTGTTGTACCTAAACAAGTTAATGTATTACTAGCATTGGCAGTTACAATTGGTAGTGGATTAACCGATACAGTAAGCGTTTGAGCAATTCCAGTACAAGAACCAGCTGTACTTACTGGAGTTACTGTATAAATTACTTGTTGTGTTACTGCACTTGTATTAACCAAAGTATTAACTAATGTATTTGTAGTTTGTGTAGTTAAACTTTCACCTGTAACATTCACGTTGTTTGATGCTATCCAAGAATAAGAACTAGCAATAGAGGCTGCAAATGGAATAGATACAACATTGCCGCTGCATATAGTAGCTGTGCTAGCACTTGTAACTGTTGGCAATGGGCTAACGCTAACCGTTACAGTTTGAGCCACACCTAGGCATCCAGCAACTGTAGATGTTGGAGTTACCGTATAGATTACATTTTGCAAAACAGTTGAAGAATTTACAATTGAATTATTTAATGTATTAGTGGTTTGTGCCGTTAAACTTTCACCTGTAGTATTAACATTATTAGCAGCTATCCAACTATACGTACTTGCAGATGACGAAGTAAAAGGAATACTTACTGAACTACCACTACATATTGTTGCAGTATTAGCACTTGTTACTAAAGGACTTGGACTTACAATAACTGTAAATTGCCTCACAGTTCCATTACATCCTGATGCAGTTGGCGTATACGAATATATAACGCTTAAAGGACTAGTTGTAGTATTTGTTAAGGTTTCTGAAATAGTAGCAGAACCACTTGTACTATGTCCAGTAATTCCAGCTACAGAAGTAGATGTCCAATTATTTGTAACACTTGTTGTAAAAGTATTTATTGGGCTCAATGTAACCGTTCTACCTGAACAAATAGTGACGCTACTTGCATTAGTAATTTGTGGCGTTGGGATAACTGTTATAGTAACTGGTGATCGTGTATACGTTTGGCAACCATTAGCACTAACAACGCCAAGATAATAAGTATAAGTAGTTGCTGTAGTACCTGTAGTAAGAGCAGTAGTTGTATATGAACCTGTTGTTAATGTGCCTGCTGTTGTACTTGTCATTATTTGCTGTCCAACAGTTCCAGTTGGAGCACTGTATAAATAATAAGTATTACCAGTAAGAGTTGCAGTTCCAGTTATTATTGCACTAGTATTACTACATAAAGGATTAACTAATGATGTTCCAAAAACTCCTGTTGGTCGTTTATTAACAGTAACAACAAAACTTCCTGTACCTGTTGGAGAAATATTACCAAAACATCTATCAACTGATATTGTTCCTAAACTATATTGAGTTGATTGATTTGGCTTAATCCAAAAGCTATATAAATAAGGATTTCCAGGAGTTCCAAAGGTTGTAGTTGAAAGGGAATAATTTGAAGGCTTTAAAGTATCGCCAGGCATTAAACCTGGGGAATTATTATAAAATGGCCCTGTACTTGAAGGCAATAAATTCCCCGAAACATTTGTGATTGTATTACTTCCAACAGGATAAGATGCGCCGGAATTAGTGTTTTGATTAAAATTAAGTCCATAAAATGGCGGAGCGCCTTCTAAAATAAATGTAACTCGTAAGCTATCGCCTTCACATATAGTTTGAGATGGAATACTCAATGTTATTTTTGGCACAGGCGGTAACTGACAAAATTCCCAGCCCCAGGTATTTGCTGGAAAAGTTGCATCGCAAGCTCTAGCATTTGATTGCATATTTGGCACCGCAAATGGACCAGGTATTTGGGCATTTGAACCAGCTTGAAAGCGAGCACGTCCAGAAGTTGCTAAATCTGATAAAACATAGCCCATTCCGCAGCTAAAAGCAGATGGAGCAATAACTCCATCATAGGATGATTTCAGCGCGGTGTCGCATCTCATTGCAGTACAAGCGGTTTGTGTAGTTGTTCCATTCCCTACAGCCCAAATCCCTTGCATTTGCAAATAATCGCCACAAACTATACCGCTATCTTTTCTTAAATAGGCTTGATTACCACAAATATTACTTGTTGATTGCATACTCATAAAAAAGGATGAGTTACCAATTGGCTTAAACTCACAAGCATTGCCAACATGCTGTACTTTTGATTGACCAAATGTGTAACTTTTTCCAGGTGCAAATTGCAACAATTTATTGTACTTATTATTTTCATAAAAAAAAGCCCCTCCTTTAATATCAAGCGTATCAAAGTAACAACTGTCAACATGATTAATAAGTGACTGATTTATATTTGAACTATTTTCTATAACAAATTTCCCGAATCTAGATTTTTTTTGAGGAAAATAATTAGAAGTAGGTCCATGCGTAAGGTCGTTCCAATATCCAATAATAAAAGTAGTATTTAAAGAGGTTGATCTAACTGATCGAATGGTATCTGGGTAACTTTCTGTAGTTGAAGAAATAGATTTATCAATGGCTGCTGTTCCGGACCAGCCTGGCAATCTTATAAAATTAACACTTGCATATTGCCAACCGCCTCCGATAAAAACGGATCCAAATACTGTTTGTTTATTTATAAGATTTACTGTAGTTGTTTTTGCAGACACAACTGTAATTAATCTATCAGCAGGTGATGCATAACGAATAATGAAATTTTCTGGATACACTTGACGACTCGTAATTATTGAACCTTCTAAATTAAGATGTCTTTTCAATGAAGTAGCTGATTGGAATCTACTTAAATTCATATTGTGTCCATTTGTATTTAGTCTACCTCTATTAAAAAAAACTGTATTATAATACCCTCCATAAGGTGGTACCCATAAATCTTGATAATCTGTAACTAAAGAATCAGCTGGAAGACCAATCATATTCCAAACATGGTTGTCATTATCCGCTTCAAAAATAACTTGTCTTAAAAACTTTATTCCTGCTAATTTTAAAGCTGCATTTCTTGCATTTCCTCTAAACCTAATATCACCTTTATATTGCCATTTTATATTAGCTCCATTTGTAATGTATAATGAATCGTAAATATGAAATTCATCATAGCCAGCAGCTACAGTACTTGAACCCGCTGCATATACAACAGGTGACATTCCTGCTGTAGTTACATTCCAATAAAATGTTGCAACCTTGGCAGTGCTTGGGTAAACATTCAAACTTAAAGTGTCATTTGTATGATTAAAAGAAGTATTATCAAAATATACACTATCAACTAATGTTGGTGGGCATTCACCAAGAGACGTCCAAACTAATGCGGGTTTATTATTTAAACTACCAGCAATTGCTTTTTGCCAATGAGCTTTATCAAACCAGTTATATTTAGTAGCTAGTCCAGGTGCGCTATTATCTTGCCATCTTAATAAGCGTGGCGTAGCTGGTATAATATCCCAACCAGTTGCTGCTCCATTCATACTGGAGCTAGTACCAGCAACATGTATTAAATTGGCAGTTACAGCAGGTACATCTATAATTTGTAAATTGGAAATAGTTGCATTAGTTTGATTATAAAGTGTTCTGTATGATCCAAACGCTGTGTTATCAACGCCTGCAATTGTTATTATTGAGTCACATGGTGCTAAAGCATACAATACATTTGCATTAACAAGTCTTACTGTGTCAGATTTGTCAACTATGTGTGTTTTACTTGGATAATATTTTAGTTGTTTATTAACCCTTAATGCAACATTATTTAATTGGGTACTATAGTTTAAAATAAAACTATTTCCTCTGAGTCTAACAGTATCTGCTAGTAAAAAGTGAGAGAATGAATTATAATTTCCGCGTAAATAAAATGATGAGTTTGGATTTGTTGCATTTAATGTTTTAATATACCCGTGTCTATTAAAATTGAAATAGCCTGAAGGAGAACTACCACTAGTTAAATTAAATCCACCAATTATATTCCCTTCTCCATTAAATATTAAGTTACTTATCGTATCACCATTCATGGAAACCACACCACTTGTACCAGGATTTGAATCTAAAAATATAATTTTATAATATTTTTGACCATGCCCTAAATAAGCCGAAGGCAAATTGTTACTTGCATATGACCCAGGATGTGTTGTTGTAAAAGGGGCTGTATAAGGCCCAGTACTTGTAGGGTATGTGCTTATTAAAGGGTATGGAGCACAAGCATTTACTAATGCTTTATAACTACTATTGGCATCTGCCGAAATATTATATTGGTTAGTAAATATAAAACGGCAAGAGTCAGTATTTACTTGATCGGTTCTTAATTGACCATTAATATGCAAACCTCCTAATTGAAGTTGTGCAACTGATGTTGATGTAATATATACATCAGATTTAAATAAACTTAAGGTATCTAAATTTAATGAAGTATTACTTGAAAGTGACATATAGTCCATCTTTAACGTTTGAGTTTGAATACACGCATCTCTTTTCACACCACCCATCCATAAACTTGCAGGAAATAAATTCCATTTATCACGTGTAAGTAAGTGACCTCTTTCTAAAAACAAAGCATGCATTGCTTCATCGTAATAAGGTAAATAGGCATATTGATAAATCTTTTGAAAACCAGCCGCTACTTTTAAAGTGTCTATTATTAGCCATTTTCCTTTACAAGGTCCATTAAAATTATCTACTAATGGATTAGTTGAAGAATTGGAGGCAATGAATTTGACAGCACCTAAAAATGGTTTACCATTTTGTTTTATAAAATTATTGACCTCAAAACTTCGAAATAATGTTACTCCTTGAAATCTATTTTTCATTTGAGTAGAAAACTTTAAACTACCAAAAATATTTAAATTACTTCCTATATCACCTGTAATTTCACCAACGCCAAGCCAATTCATGCTTTTACAGAAGTAATAATTATCGGATTTATTGTTTAATTTAACATAAGAATTGGCAGGAAAAACAACAGAATCTACATATCTTGGAGGGCAAGCCCCTCTTCCAAGGCCATTACTTGGATTTGCTAAAGGATTAATGCTCCAATTTTGCGAATCGTTCCAATCACCATAAGTAGTTGTATCATTTGGATTAACACATGTTGCTGGTACTGATGCCACTGTTGGCCCAACCCAAAATAACGTACGAGCAACTGGTTTTGTGGTAATATTAAACCCACTACTAGCACCTACAAATACAGAATTTGCTCCATAATCAGAACTCGGGATAGAAATTGCACCACAACCTGTGGTAGTAGCAACTACGTTATTTAACACTAAATAATCTGCATCTAACTGAGCTGCAGTTGTATATTTTAAAGCATTTAAATTTGTAATTGAAATTGGCTTAGTGCAGGTTCCAAAGGCCTCATGAACAGCACCAGGGTTTAAAATAATATTCTGATAACCGTTTATTAAACTAAAAGGAGTGGATGTACTATATCCTCCAAAAGTATAAGAGTTACCAGCAGTAAAACGTAATAAATTATTAATTATGAATTTTGAACCTGTGGCATTTGCAGGGCAGGCAAATGATGAATTTGTTAACCTTGAGTAGTTAACTGATGTATTAAATATTAATTGATTAAAAGTTCCGCCACATTGTGAAACATTGTTATTACCAACCTGTATAAAATCTTTACTATTTACAATTACATTATTGTAAGTATAACCTCCAAAGATTACTTGTGGAGGCGCATAAGAAGAATTACTTGGATTATAATTACTTGTAATTGTTATTTGAGATCCAGTTGAATTTAATGCACTCATTTTATTTTCATGCATAGCCCATAATGGATAAGCCTGCCCTACTGTTGATATTGTTGGGGAGTTAATACTAATAGTTGTATTAGAAAAAGTAAAACTAGGATAAGGATAGCCACCTAAATTTGTAGCAGTATTATACATATCAATATACCATCTACCTGCATTAGCACGCGCAACACCTTTTGCTTTTAAATTTTTACCAGACGCTAATGTTAAATTTCCACTATAACAAAAAACTAAAGTGTTTAATTCAACATCTTGTTCAAATAACACATTTCCAAAATGCAAAGCAAAATTACCATAATAATCAGGCGCTGGTCTAAACAAACTTACACCCGATTTAAAAGTAACATCAGCATGATTAACATTTATTTGCCCAGAAGTCCTTACTGAATCATTGAATACAACAGACACTGAGGTAGAAGGCGAAATTAATGCCCAGTTTGTAGCACCAGAAAAAGCATCATTATACAAATCACCAGTTGGAGATGAAAGTCTAATTGCTTCATCAGTTGTTACGGTCGAGATAAATTTGCTTCCTATTGGGAATACATACGAACAACCTTCATTAAAAATTACAGGCCTGTTACTAAACCAAATATTACCTGTATTTATAGTTTTACCTGAACCATTTAAAACCAGTGGAGATATAAAAGACGAAAAGTTGATTCCTTTGCTTGTAGTTAAGGGAACGCCCTCTTGAAAAGGATCCATTGTTAAATTACCGAATACTAATAATGAATTTGTTGTGCCACCAGATGAAACATAAAATGAACGAGTGCCACCTAAAGTTACACCAACCGTACTTATATCCCTACATTGAGCAATAACATCAATATTTATAGAAAATGCTGCTATTCCTGCGCTTGCAGCAGAATTAATAAAAACATCCGTTGCATTACCAGGAATACTTGAAGGAATTGTTGTTAGTGTAGCAGGATTTGTTGAAGACCAATGGTTTGCATCACTCCAATTACCATTACCACCGACCCACCAGCGTTGAGCGAAGATAGTTGAACATTGCAAAACAATTAATAGTAGAAGTAGATTTTTTTTCATAGGCCAAATTTTTTATTAAGTTCTAAAGGAAGAATTCCTATAGCTAAATTAATTTAAATTGTTAAAAAAACAATAGAAAAGTCAAAAAATATACAAAAAAACAAATTACAACCTAAAGCCTAAACGCCAAGTAATAGAACCACTTGGGTAAACTTGATTTGGCTCATATCCAGGTTGAGTAGTAAATTCTTTAGAAAGTTTAAAAAAACCAACTCCAATTGAAAGTGATTGAACTACTTTTTTACCCATACTTTTCATAATACCATTTTGCAATTGCACCGACAGATATTCAATTCCTCCAAATGTCATTGCAGTGCCATATCTTACTCTTGGCCCAAAAAAATATTTTAATTGAGGTTTCAAATCATGATAATAATTCACATCCAATCCTGCTATTACCCCTACTCCTCTTTGAACAGGCCTATTATTAGATGTTGTAGTAGAAGTTGATGTGCTTGATGATGAAGAAGAATTCAACACACCAAGCATATCATAGGTTAAACTTACTGGAACAAGTATACCAATAGATTTATTTGCTAATAACCTTTCGTAAGAAACTGTAAATCTACCAGCAGGAATTTGCGCAACATAAAACCCCAAAATACCATTTGGCAACAACATTTCTTTTTCTTTCCATTCCTTCATTTTCCTTTCCTTACGCTGTTCTCTTGTTTCATTACCGTAAGAATTAGCTACTTCTAGATTAGAAGCTGTATTTCCAAAAATATAAATCTCACCTGTTTTATACTCAGCTATTAATAACTCATTTTTAGAAACTGTAACAATTGAGGCGTTTGGAATAGTGTCTTTATAAGACAATGTGTTCTCTGATATAGCAACTATTTTACAAAGAACTTTTTTGCCATCTTTATAAAAGACTTTATCTTGGGAAAAAGCAACAATATTTGCTATTAATAGCAAAATAATAATTTCATATCTTTTTAAATTACTCATTCCTAAAATCTATAACCAAAACAATATCCTAAATAAACCTTCGGACTATTACTATAATTTACATTCCTACCGTTACTGTTAGTATAATCAAGTGGAACAGAATTAATTTGTCCGCCAATTGCCCCAAAAATTTTAAAATTAAAAAATGGTGAAATTCTATATATCCAACCATTTGCTATCATTAAAGAAACTTGATTAGCAGAAGACTTTTCATACATTTTTTGATTATTAACTATTTGAGTTACCTTATCATAATTATATGACATATACTTACCTAAAAAACCAACAAAATACTGAACCCGTTTTGTGTTTCGTGGCATATAATTAATTCCTAAACCAATGTCATAATTTTTTTTTGCTGCCGATTTCGAATCTGCAACATATAAGTTTAATGCTCCCATACGTGAATTAAAATTATAACCTACTAAAAAAGATAATGACATTTTACTTTTAAATAATTCCTTATCATAAATAATAGTTGCATCTCCATTAGCCAATGATAAAGCATTAACAGAAATTAAATTAGAATTCATATAATACAAATCCAAAGGCTTTTTCTTAACTTCCTTTGATTCATTTGAAGTAAAAACTTGTGATTCCTTTTTTGGAGAATAATTGCTTGGCGATTGATTGATTACTTGTGTGGTTCCATTTGCATACTGAATTAATACAATTTCCGATTTAGAAATTACATAAACAGGGCCATCCAAATTTGTAAACTCCTTATACTTAATATCACTAGCATTTATCTCAGTTAATTTAGCCTCAATTTTTGCCCCCTTTGATGTATACAAAACATCTTGAGCATTGCTATTTAAACTAATGCAGAACAAAATAAAGATAAACCATTGCTTAACAATCATTGTCAAATAATTATTTAATAAATTTAAGAATAAAATCGACATTAGGTTACAAGTAATTTATTTTTATTTTTGTAAAATGATAGATGTAATTAAAGAAAAAATAAAAGAAATTGCTTTTAAAAAAGTTAATGATTCTGATGAGCTTTTTAAATCTGGAATTCTCACTTCAATTTTAGTTATTGATTTAGCAACTGCTTTAGAAGATGAATTTAATATTTCAATTCCCTTTAATGAAATTACTTTAGAAAATTTTAGCACGCCCGAATTAATTAAAAAATACGTTGACAGCAAAATTGGATAATGTTAATTAAAAAAGTAGTTTACACTCATATTATCCCTTTATTCATAGCACTTACGGTTACTTTTTTAATCTTTAATAAGCAAGAAGTATCAAAAAAAAAGGAGTTAACAACTAATCCGCCAGTTGTTAATTCTACAAATTACGCAGAGCATTTTTACAATGAAAATTTAGAAAACCAATTAGCTTTTTCAATAGCCTTAAAAAACAGCATTCCTGTTATAATTGGCTCTTCAGAATTAACATCTGGACACTTGGATGCACTGCCACAAAATTTCTTTAAAAACGAAAAATCTTTTTCACTTGGCCATGCTGGTTTTCAGTCGTTAGCAATATTAACATCATTAGCCGCAAACAGAGAACTATTACAAACTTCAAAAATTACAATAATACTTTCTCCTGGTTGGTTCGAAAAACAATATAGCTCTGGCACTTCTCTAAAATCTTTTTTTGAATTTTGCCCAACAAATTATTTATATCAAATTTATAAAGACGGTAAGTTAGATAATGCAACTAAGTCTTATATTAAACAATACATTTATAATAATTACGATAAAATTAGTAGCCCAAATGCAGTAATAAGACTAATGAGTAGAAAACATATTGCTGATGCAACTGAAGCAGTTAACATACCATTTAATTATATTGATGAAAAAGAAATTGCTTATATGGAGCAAGTTGATTTTAGTTTAACAGCACAACAAACAATTATAAATACACTTTCCCAAACTAAAAACAAACCTTATCATTTTCATTTAAAAAAAACAAATTGGGATTCATTAAATAACAATTCTAAGAAACAATTTAAACTAATTAGTAACAATAATTCAATTGCCGTAAATAACGATTATTATAACCAATGGTTAAAAAATAAACCTAAGAAAAAAATGATTTTTGTTGAGAGAACTAATAATCAAGAATTTAAAGATTTAAATGCTCTTGTTGATTTTTTAAAGATTAATAAATGTAATGTACAATTTGTAATAATGCCTTTAAACACAAAAGCTCACGAAAATTTATCGGTACTACAACCTACCATAAATGATATTACTAATTTACTTAAATCTTCAAATTTTAAAGTGCTAGATATGTTTACTCCAAATGTTAACCAGTATGAAGATGGGATTTTAGAGGACATAATGCACCCTTATAATATTGGGTGGTATAAAATAGATAAATTTATTATTGATAATTTTAATGATGACAAATAAACCTTTACTATTTCAATTTCTTAAAAACACAGCAATATACTGTGCTATTATTGTAGGTGGCTATTACTTATATAGCTATCATTTTCATGCAGAACAAAACATACCACATACAGATTTTTCATTTATTTACGCGCAATTTTAATGTTACCATTTACCGACATAGATTTTTTTCTGTTTGCAGCAATTTATGTAGCCTTAATTTGGTGTCTAAAATTACTAGGTTTAAATAAACACTATTCAATATTAACATTCATAATTACTTTATTCTATATTGTTTTTTATTTTAAGTTCACTATTGTAACATTACTGTACTTTGCTGTTACATTCATATACATACAATTTCTTTCATCAAAAGTTAATCACAAACTTATATCTGCATTAATTTTAGCTCTCCCAATGATACTTGTAAAGGTTCATTTTAATCCATCATTATTTTATTTTGCTGGTTTATCATTTGTTACATTTAGAGCTATACAAACTTGTATAGATTATAAAAAAGAAGTTCCACTTAACTTCATTCATTACTTTAACTTCTTATATTTTATACCTTCTCTTTATATTGGTCCATTGGATAGATATAAACGATTTACGGAAAATAGTGAGCAAGGATTTGAAAGTATTAACAATGAAAATATTACCCATGGCTTACAAGAATTACTTAAAGGGATTTTATATAAATTTATTTTAGCAGAGTTTATATCAAGATACTGGCTAAATCATGACTCATTTGATACTCTTAGTAAGCTGCAAGTAGTAAATGATATTTACGCATATCCACTTTACTTATTTTTTGATTTTGCGGGTTATTCATCAATGGCAGTTGGAATGGCTTATTTAATTGGGATAAAAATTCCATTCAATTTCAACAAACCATTTATCGCCATTAATCCACCTGATTTTTGGCAACGTTGGCACGCATCATTAACAAATTGGTTAACCGACTATTATTTTAAGCCCTTATACCAATGGCTTAGCCAAAGAAAAAAATTAAAAAAATACCCCTTAACAAAGCAAAATATTGCCATCTTCCTTACCCTATTTATGATGGGTGCTTGGAATGGCTTTGAACCAAATTTTATATGGAGTGGCATTGTTTACGGTATATATAGCGTTATTCATAATACCTATGCAATTGAGTGTAGAAAAAAAGATAAAGACATAATATTTGGCAGTTTAAATCCACTTATTGTAAAATATATTTCAATTTTTATTATGTTTAACTTAGTATGTTTGGCTTTATATATTTTTAGCGGACGAAGCTTTTAAATTCTATCAATTATGTTATTTGATTTTAATAAAAACCAATTTATAAATACAGATACGTTTTCTGAAAAGCCTTTTATTATTGGTTCAGATGTTTTGTACACAAACAAAGAAGTTTATGATATACATCTTAAATTAAAAAGAATAATTCTCGATTTAAATATTCCAATTGGTCATCCAATTTGTATTTATGGAGAAAAGGAAGCCCTATTTCCAGTGGTAATGATAACTTTAATTTCATTAAATATACCATACATTCCTATTGATGCAATAATGCCAAGTGGACGAATTGCAAGTATAAAAGAACAAACACAAAGCAAAATATTAATAAATTGTTCCGAAAAAATATGTGATGTACCATTTGAAATTAACATTTCACGTACATTAGAAATAACCCAAACACAATCTCAACTTGATTTTCATTTAATATTAAATGGAAATGACCCAGTAAGATATATTTTATTTACTAGTGGAAGTACAGGTAAACCAAAGGGAGTTCAAATCACTCATAATGCCTTAACAAGTTTTGTAAATTGGTATTTAACTTGGCCCTTAATTAATAGTGAATCAGTTCTGATGAATCAAGCGCCATTTAGTTTTGATGTTTCGTTATGTGATTTTATTGCAGCCTTTGGAAAAGGAAGTGCAATGGTTTTAAATAACTATACAATATTAAAAAGTGGTAATGCTTTTTTAGATAGGCTAAAACAAAACAATGCAACTACATTAGTTTGCACTCCCTCTTTTATTTTAATGTATTTATCAATACCCGATTTTAACGAGCTAAATTTTCCATCACTCAATCAATTCATTTTTATGGGTGAAGAATTACCTGTAAATACAGTAAAAAAATTAAGGCAGAAATTCCCTAATTCAAAAATCGTTAATGCCTTTGGACCTACTGAAGCAACAGTTGTAACTACGTACATTGAAATTACGGATGAAATAATAAAAGAAAATCCAAAATCTTTACCAATAGGCTATTGCAGGCCAAACGCAGAAATTGTTATTTTAGATAAGGACCAGGAATCTGGAATAGGTGAAATTGGACTCATAGGACAACATTTATCAATTGGTTATTTTAATGATAAAGAAAAAACTAATCAAGCCTTTGTAACACTTAACAATAAACGAGTTTATAAAACTGGGGATGTAGGCTATATTAAAAACAATTTAATTTATTACTTAGGTAGAAATGATGGGCAAGTAAAATTAAACGGCTACCGCATAGAACTTGAAGAAATTAGCAATGTACTTTTAACCCATGAAAACATTACAAATGCTGTTACAATTCCACTTAAATTGGGCGAGGTTACAAAAAAGCTAATTAGCTTTATTATTATAAAAGAGGCAGTTGATAGCAATTTTTCAGAAGACTTAAAACTGTTTTTACTTAAATACTTACCTTCATATATGATTCCTTCTGAATTTATTATTACCGATAATTTTCCATTAAATGCTAACTATAAAACGGACAAAAAAGCTTTATTAGAGCATTATCTAAACCAAAATTAAAAATTCTGGCATATTTAAGTAATTAATGTGAGTTAGCGTTTTATTATATTGGCTATTTCCTTAAATTCGTGTAATTATTATTACCAATGCTAAAATTAAAAAATTACATAAACGGAGAATTAGTTGAACCTATTTCTAAACAATACATTGATAACTATGACCCATCTCGTGGTGTTGTATATTCTTTAATTCCTGATAGTGATACTCAAGATGTTGATTTAGCTGTTATTGCGGCCAAAGAAGCATTTAAAACTTGGAGTATTACTCCTAAAGCTATTCGCTCTAAATACTTATTAAAAATTGCTTCATTAATAGAAGAGAATTTACATGAACTAGCAGTTGCAGAAAGTTTAGATAATGGAAAACCATTGCATCTTGCTAAAACTGTTGATATTCCAAGAGCTGCTGAAAATTTCCATTTTTATGGGACAGGTATTTTGCATTACTCATCTAATGCTCATAGCATGGAAGATACTGCAATAAATTATACTCTACGCCAACCTGTTGGTGTTGCGGGCTGTATTTCTCCTTGGAATTTACCACTTTATTTATTCAGTTGGAAAATTGCTCCTGCTCTTGCATCTGGCTGTACTGTAGTAGCCAAGCCATCAGAAGTTACACCTATGACCTCTTATTTGCTTTCAGAAATATGTATAAAAGCTGGTTTACCAAAAGGTGTATTAAATATTGTGCATGGTTTAGGCCATAAAGTTGGTAACGCTATTGTTTCAAATAAAGACATTCCTTTAATTTCATTTACTGGTGGAACAGTTACAGGTGCTAATATTGCTAGCATTGCCGCTCCAAAGTTCAAAAAATTATCATTAGAATTAGGTGGAAAAAACCCTAACATAATTTTTGCTGATTGCGATTACGATAAAATGCTTTCAACAACAATGTTATCATCATTTGCTAATCAAGGGCAAATTTGCCTTTGTGGTTCTCGCATTTTTGTAGAAAAATCTATTTACGAGAAATTTAAAACAGATTTTATTGCTAAAACAAAAAAACTAATTGTAGGCGCTCCTATGAATGAAACAACTAAAATTGGTGCAGTAGTTTCTAAATCTCATATGGAAAAAATATTATCATATGTTGAATTAGCAAAACAAGAAGGGGGAACCGTTTTATGCGGTGGCAAGCCATTTAAAATGGATGGTGAGTTTGAAAATGGGTATTACCTTGAGCCAACAATTATAGAAGGTTTATCATACAATTGCAGAACTAATCAAGAAGAAATTTTTGGGCCTGTTGTAACCATTACTCCATTTGAAAATGAAGAGGAAGTTTTAATGTATGCAAATTCTACACAATATGGCTTAGCTTCTACTGTTTGGACTCAAGATGTTACTAAGGCCAACAGAGTTGCTATGAATTTACATACAGGCATTGTTTGGATAAACTGTTGGCTATTGCGTGATTTAAGGACACCTTTTGGAGGCGTTAAATCATCAGGAGTTGGAAGAGAAGGTGGTTTTGAAGCTTTAGACTTCTTTACAGAACCAAAAAATGTGTGCATTAAATTAAAATAATTATACAGAACTAAATTAAAATGTTAGAAAACAAAGCAAGAACAGAATTAACAGACTTAGGTGAATTTGGTTTAATAAACCATTTAACCGAACATGTTGAAATCCATAATTCATCATCATTAAAAGGTATTGGTGATGATGCAGCTGTAATTCAATTTCAACAAGACAAACAAACTCTAGTATCAACAGATATGTTGGTAGAAGGTGTACATTTTGATTTAAGCTATGTTCCCTTAAAACATTTAGGTTATAAAGCAGTTGCAGTAAACTTAAGTGATATTTGTGCCATGAATGGTACGCCGAAACAAATTACCGTTAGTATTGCCGCATCTAATCGTTTTTCTGTTGAAGCACTTGAAGAACTTTATGCTGGAATTATTTTTGCTTGCAATAAATACAATGTTGATTTAGTTGGTGGAGACACAACATCTTCTACAAGTGGTTTAATCATTAGCATTACTGCAATTGGCGAAGCTAATAAAGAAGATATAGCATACAGAAATGGGGCTAAAGAAAAAGATTTAATTTGTGTAAGTGGTGATTTAGGTGGGGCGTATATGGGATTACAAATTTTAGAGAGAGAAAAATTTGTGTTTAAAGACAATCCTAATATTCAGCCAGATTTAGTTGGAAATGATTATATATTGGAGCGCCAATTAAAACCAGAGCCACGAGTTGATATTATTGAATTGCTAAAAACATTAAATATAAAACCAACTAGCATGATAGACGTTAGTGATGGTTTAGCATCTGAGTTATTACATGTTTGTACTCAATCGGAAGTTGGATGCGAATTATATGAAGATAAAATTCCAATTGATCCACAAACATTTGACCGCGCTCGCGAATTTGATTTAGACCCAACAATGTGCGCATTAAGTGGTGGTGAAGATTACGAATTACTTTTCACCATACCTTTATGTGATTACGATAAAATTAAAAATGTTCCCGATTTTACAGTAATAGGCCATGTTACAGCAAAAAGTAGTGGTCTTAACTTAATTGCAAAAGCAGGCACTTCACATCCAATAACAGCTCAAGGCTGGAATTCATTTAAAAAATAAATACCATGATAAAACAGATTTTAATTTTACTAACAACGTGTTTTCTTTTATCAAATTGCGATATTAAAAAAACTTCCATTTCAGGAAAGGTAATTAGCAAAACAACGGGAGCAGGAATTGAAAACGCATTAGTTTCTTACATACAATGCAAATCTAATGGAGATAATTGCACAGAAGTATACATTGGACAATGCTACACAAATTCCAGTGGTGAATTTATAATTGATCAAAAAACAGCTAGTAAATCAAAAACAAAATGGCTTACTGTGCATAAAAACAGTCAAAAATTAGCCCAAGTAGACAATATAGGATTAACTGATAAAAATATTTCAATTGAAGTTTTACCTTAAATAAACATTAACATGAATAATTCAATAGAATCATCAAAAGCACCAGAACCAGTAGGTTTATATCCACATGCGCGCAGAGTTGGAAATTTATTATTCTTAAGTGGTGTTGGACCACGTGAACGAGGAACTAAAAAAATTCCAGGAGTTGAATTGGATGAAAACGGAACTATAATTTCTTATGATATTGAAGCACAATGTCACAGTGTATTTAGAAATATAAAATATATTTTAGAAGATTCGGGAAGTAGTTGGGATAAAATTGTAGATGTACAAGTATTTTTAACTAACATGAAGGATGATTTTAAAACCTATAATAAATTATGGGCAGAATATTTTAAAGAAAATCCCCCTTGCAGAACTACCATTGAAATTAATTGTTTGCCTACACCAATTGCTATAGAATTAAAAGTTATAGCAACCATTGACTAACACTTATAATTTATGGGTTTAGAAAATAAATTGATTGAAATAAGTTTACCAACCTTCAATAATCATATTTATAGTGGATATTGCATTAAAGAAACTAGTAAACTTTTCATACTGATTAACTTTAATCCTAAAATTAAAAGTTTTGATGGTTTCACCGTTTTTAAAACCGAAGACATTGATGCATACAGAGAATGGGCAAAGGGCGAAATTGGAAAAATAAAAAAAGATAATCGAAAAGAAATAATTTCATTATTCAACTTTAATAAGGCACTAACTTTTTACTCTTGTTTAAAGTTGCTAATTGATAATTACCTTATAGCATTTTTCACAGACAACAATACAAAGGAGTATTATGTTGCAAAAGTAACTGGATTAAGTAAGAGCCACCTAATTTTAAAACTAATAGACCAAAACGGCAAATGGTTAAATTCTAAGGCAATAAAATTATCAGATATTAATTATTTCAGTTTTCATACTAAGTACGAAGAACAATTAAATAAAAAAATAAGGAATTAATTAAACCTTATAATTACTTAATAGATTCAATGCTTTTCATCACTTTATCTTTAAGTTCTTCTTTAAAAGAAAGCAATTTGTTATAAATTTCAATATCATTAGAACCTAAAATTTGAGCAGCTAAAATTCCTGCATTTTGTGCCGCATTTAAAGCAACGGTTGCAACAGGAACTCCATTTGGCATTTGTAAAATAGATAAAATAGAATCCCATCCATCAATTGAATTGCTAGATTTTACAGGCACACCAATAACTGGCAAGGCCGTAAGCGAAGCTACCATACCAGGTAAATGGGCAGCACCACCAGCCCCAGCAATAATAACTTTTATGCCATTTTTATGAGCATTCTTTGCATAATCGAACATTCGCTCTGGAGTACGATGAGCTGAAACAATTGTTATTTCATATTCAATATTCAATTTTTTTAAAAACTCTGCCGCTTCGTTCATTACATTTAAATCACTTGCGCTTCCCATTATAATTCCTACCATACTACTTTAATTTTTATCAATATAAAATTATGCTATTACCTTTATTAAATCTTTAACTGTTATTGCTTTCTTCTTCGCCAAATCTAAATCCTCATCAACAATAGTTACATGTCCCATTTTACGAAATGGTTTAGTGTTTTGCTTTCCATATAAATGAATATACACACCTTTGTATTTTACAGCATCTATTAAACCTTCATATTTTGCAGGGCCTTCATAACCTTTCTCTCCTAATAAATTTATCATTACAGCTGGTCTAACAATAGCAGTATCGCCTAATGGTAAGTTTAAAATTGCTCTAATATGTTGTTCAAACTGAGAAGTAATATTCCCTTCAATTGTTTGATGACCACTGTTATGCGGACGTGGCGCCACTTCATTAACTAACACCTTGCCTTGCTTAGTAACAAATAATTCCACTGCTAAAAGACCGACAATGTTAAGCTTTTCGGCTATTTTTGTTGCGATTTCAACTGCTTGTTTATCTATTGATTTTTTAATATGAGCAGGCGAAAACAAAAACTCCACCAAATTTGCTTCAGCATTAAATTCACATTCAACAGCAGGGAAACATTTACATTCACCACTTTCATTACGAGCAACAATAACTGAAATTTCTTTTTCAAAATCAACAAGTCTTTCTAATACACTAGGTTCATTAAACGCATGATCAATTTTGTTTGGATGACCTAATTTTACAACACCTTTTCCATCATAACCACCAGTTCTTAATTTTTGGAAAAACGGGAAGAAGCTTGCATACTTTTCTATTTGAGTTTTATTTTCAACTAAAAAGAAATCAGAACTAGGAATATCATTACGTTGATAAAACATTTTTTGCAATCCTTTATCTTTAATAATTTCTATCACACTTGGCTGTGGAAACACCTTTTTCCCCTGCTTCTCAAGTTCTTTTAATGCTTCAATATTTACATTTTCAATTTCAATGGTAATGATGTCTTTATCTTTACCAAATTTTAAAACTGTATCATAATCGGTTAAACTGCCTTTTGTAAATTCGTTGGCAATAGACTTACATGGTGCATTTGCATCAGGATCAAGGCAACAAACATATAAATTATAATTTATTGCGCTTTGAATTAGCATTCGCCCAAGTTGCCCACCACCGAGCACTCCTATCTTTAATTTTGAAGGGTCAAAGTTTGTCACTCTTAAAATATATTTATAAAAAAACCGCTTAGTAGCGGTCTTTTTTATTTTTCAATAAAGTTTATTATTTAGTAGCCTTTTTCGCAGGTTTAGCATCTGTAGCAGTTGCTGTATATGCTTTAGTTGTTTTTCTAGGACGTTTAACTCCAAATGAACCAATTTGTATTTTTCCGCGTCTTGATTTAGTATCTCCTTTTCCCATAATGTTTTTTTTAAAATTAATTTTACCAAAAGTAAGCTTATTAATTAAATTTTCAAATTGTTTTTGAAAGAAAACTAAAACTTTTTATTTGCATTAAATGGCTTGGTTGGCTTATCAATTGTTGTTAGAATTGATTTAATTTTAGGCATATCACCTAATAATTTTTTCGCAACGTCTATATCATTGTCATATTTCAATGAAGCATCTATCCTACCTTTTTGAAATCCTACCCTTGATGCTATTTCTTCTTCAATAAATTGTTTTATTTCAGCTTTAAAACGTATTAAATCTTCCTTTTTATTAGCAACCATTTTTGACTGTAAAGCTTCATATTCAGCTTTTATACTCTCATAGTACTTCTCATTTGTTGCATCTTCTTTTAAATCTTCTAATGCAAAATCACTTTGAGTTTTATACTCATAATCTTTTCCCTTTAGGTAATTTATAAACGTATTATAATCATCATCAGTAAACTTAATTGGTTCTTTTGAAGATAATAGAGTTGGATTTTTTATAATATAACTATTTACAAATGTGAAAATGTGATTTCTAGCTAACAATGTGGCTAAAATGTTACTAAATTTTACTGCATCTGTTTTATAATCGGGCAACACACCAGCTCCATCATAAGTAATTCTTCCATTTTTAGTTTTAAAAGCTGTAATTAAAGAATCAGGAACTTTATCAACTCTTCCTTCTTCATCTTTATGCGTGTAATCTAAAGCTTGTATACATCTACCACTTGGTATATAATACTTAGCAACTGTAACTTTTAATTTAGTGTTATACGTTAAATCGCGAACTTGTTGCACTAAACCTTTGCCATATGAACGTTGACCAACAATTACGGCTCTATCTAAATCTTGCAATGCACCAGCCACAATCTCAGAAGCAGATGCCGAATTATTATCTACTAAAACAACCAATGGAATTTGTGTGTCAATTGCATTATTAACTGACATATAACTTTTATCCCAATCTCTAATCTTACCTTTTGTGTAAACAATTTCTTGACCTTTATCTACAAATAAATTCACAATATTTACTGCCTCATTAAGCAAACCACCTGGATTACCTCTTAAATCTAATATTAACGATTTACAGTTTTTTTCTTTTAATTTTAAAAATGCCTCTTTTACTTCATTTGAGCAATTATCTGTAAAACTATTCAGTTTAATGTAACCCACTTCATTGGTTAACATATTTGAATATGGAACTGCTTTGATTTTTATTTCTTCACGTTTTAAATTTACTTCAACTGGCTCCGTTTGTCCTAAATGAATAATTTTAAGTTTAATAGCAGTTCCTGCCTGCCCTTTAAGCATTGAAGAAATTTCGTCTGTTTTTTTTCCAACTACATTTTGCCCGTTCACTTCAACAATTTCATCACCAGCTCTTAGTCCTGCGTTATAAGCAGAGAAATTCTCATAAGGCTCCATGATTGTAATTTTTTTATTTACATCTTGTATAGTTGCGCCAACACCACCATATTCGCCAGTTGTCATGTATTTGTAATCTTCAATATCATTTTCTGTGTAATAATTAGTATAAGGATCTAAAGATGCCAACATCGCCTCTATACCAGTTTTCATAAGCTGACCTGGTTTAGTTTCATCAACATATGATATATTTAATTCACGATATAGTGTATTAAAAATATCTAAGTTCTTAGACACTTCAAAATAATCTTGTGAAAAATTAAACGCGAAAAATGAAACAAAAAAAAGACTTAATATTATTATGTATTTCTTCATATATATCTATAATTAAAAGATAAAAATAAGCTAATTTTTTGATTTATTTTGTAAATAAATAAGTTTGTAGTACACATCATTTTAAGTCTAAAATAACTGATTTTAGCTATTTTTAATTATTCATTTGAAAAAACATACAGTTTATACATTTTGTTTGGTGTACTGATTATATTGGTTTATTTTTAGTAAATAGTTATTTATCCCCAACTTATTAAAAACTATAATAAGCCTATGAAAAAAATATTACTTGTATTATTTGTATTTATATCTATTGTTTTTAAAGCTCAAACACTTTATTTCAAATGTACTACAATTTCAGCGCCTAGCGTTTATCCTTGGGGAGTAGCAACAAATTGGTATCAAGATCCTTTATGTACTACAACATCTACTAGCGGAATTCCAACTAGCGCAAATGATGTTGTCATTAATTCAAATGCTTTTACAGCTAATGGTCAAAAAATTGATTTTGATCAAGCATCGATGGCTTGTAAAGGCTTTACAGTAAGCTATGCTGGAACATATACCAATGTAGCCATGCAATCTGTTCCAGCCAAAGTCTTAAATGTGTTTGGGCACTTTGACCTTACAGCTTTTAATAATTCAAAATTATCTATATCAAATTGGAAAGGTGATATTGTTTTTAATCCTGCAAATATTAGCACTTTAAATGTTTTAACTGGCGGTAAAACTTTGGTATTAAATAGTATTACGGTTCCTGGAAATACTTCAACTTACACAGTAAATTTTAATGATTCATTATTTTTAGATAGAACTACTACCAATGCTGCCATTATAAATTTAGGATCTGGTTATACAACTACCAACGCCGTAATTGTAAATTTTAATGAACTATTAAAAATGGGGTCAATTAATTCATTTCCTGCACGCAGTGATATTCACTCTTCACTTAATGTTATATCTGGTGTTGTTAATTTCAGAAATGGAATTTTTTCTACACTTCCATCTGTTGCTTATCAAAACTGTGCTTTTTCAACTACTGGAGGTGTTAACCTAGGCGGAATTAAAGTAACCAATTCATCATCTGTTACTATTACACCACAAACTTTTACTAGTGGAGCGTATCCAATTGCACGCAATAGGAGTGTAATTGGCCTATTACAAGTTAATGGCGTTTCAGCTGCAAATGCAGCAACTTTAAGTGTAGTTAATCAAACATTACAAGTCAATGGCTTTTTTAGTACTGCATTTGCTAACACTAATTATTCTAATTCTGAATTAAATATAAATTTATATGGACAAAGGGATGGTTATGCTGGAATGTTTGATATTTCAAATACTACAACATTAACTACAACAGGAAGTACTATTAATATTTCGCCAAATGGCCTAACTACAGGACAAACTATGGCTAGTTTACATTTTTCAACAAATACAAATTTTAATGTTTTTAATATCTTTGAGCATAGTTTAACTTCAAATACAGGGTATCCTCCTGGGGCATCGCCAACTTTTAATCAACTCAATTTAATTAATCCAGATAAAATTTATATAACATATAGCTTTTGGCCTACAACTTTTAACATCAACCCAGGTGGAAGTGTAAGCATTGCTCCAGGTTCTTCATTACAAAATTTTTTCTCAACAATTAAATTCGCGCCAACCGCTTCATTAACTATGCTTGGCACTTGCGGACATGACATATCTTTGAGTAGTTGTACATTTAGTTTTGGTACAATGCCATTAACTAATATTAATGTAAACAGAATATTATTAAACACTTGTTCAGCAATTGGTACGGGCACATTGTATCCGACTGGCTCTGATAGCCGTTTCGTATATGGCACAACTAATACTGGATGGAATGTTAATTGTACACCACCAGCTCGTACTTTGTTTTGGCAAGGGCCTTTAGCAGGTGGCAATTGGAGTGACCCAACTAATTGGAGTTTAAATCCCTTGGCATCGCCATCATCAACACAAACTCCCATTTCAATAGGTTCTTGTGAACCTACAGAAAATGACTCTGTAGTTTTTCCTCCACTCTCACATGTATACTTAAATAAACTAAATCATTTTTCCAATTCTGTTAATATTGTTGGAACAGCTACAATCATTACAACAAATGGTCCAGTTACTGGGTCATCTGGGGCTCCCATAAGAACATGGAATGTATCGGGGGGTTGGTGGGCAACCAATAAATTTTTTAATAATTTTTTAGCAAATGTAAACTTTAACACCTTTAATAATTTTAGGTGTATTAAAACGGGCGGCGTCCCTTTCAAAAATAATATCCTATTTTATGCTAATACACCTCCTAACTTAAGTTGTGTGCCCATTACAACAGTTTCTCCCGGAGGCTGGCTTATTTTAGATACATTATTTTCTAATGCAGCAATTGTTATAGGTAAAGGTAATTTTAAAACGTATGATGCAAATCCAATTTTTGCGTCATTTTATCCTTCAACACAAAAATTAGGAAGCTCATTATATTCTACTAACCTTCAAATAGGTTATACAGCACCTCCTTTAGATACCGTTAAATTTTTTGATTCAGATATATATATTTCAAGTGCTGGCAATTCCCTTCAATTAACTAGGCCAAATACCCTATTTAACGAAGGAACAGCTGAATTTATAATTAGTGGGCCTAATGGTTATTCAAACAATGCTTATATGAGTACCTATGGCAATAAAATTGATGAACTAACCTCACGGACTTTTTCCGTAATTACAAATGCAAGTTTTAATCAAACAAGAATTCAAAATATTGCTCAAACCAATTTAGGAGCTAACGTCATCTTAAATATGGACATGGACACTATTAATCGTGTTAATAATTTTCAAAACCTCCAAATTGCTACTAGTAGCAGTACACTTACTGGTTTGATTAAAAGATTAACTTCTGTTAATAGCAATGCAAATTCATTGTTAAGTATAAATGCAATATCACAAAACACCAATTTACTTGTTGATACATTAATAACAAATAACAATACAAATGTGTTTAATAGTTCAAATACCTTTAGTGTTAATTTAAATGTAAGAAGATTAATGCATCTAAATGGTGGTGGAGTTACTTTAAAAATGGGAAATACAAATACCGCACAGTTTGATAATAGATCATCAATAACATTTACACCAGGGGCTACGTTTATATCCGACGGAAACTGTTCTAATAGAAATTTAATACTATCAAATACACCTTTAGGTTCGGCCACAACATTAAGTCGTATTAATTTATTAGGTGCTATAAGCCAAACTCTAACATCTACAGATGTGCAAGATAATATTGTAACAGGCGGCATTTTAAATACACAAGGTGTAGCAACAGGAACCACAACAGGTTGGAGTGTTATAAGCTCTGCCCCACGCTTATTACATTGGGCAAATAGTACTTTAGCAGGTTCTGTAAGTTTAGATTGGAGTA
>CALMMX010000212.1 GCA_937868545.1 uncultured Bacteroidota bacterium | reverse complement strand
GATATTTTTTTAACTTTAAATATAAGTTACCTAAATGTAGTTTTGTTTCGGCAATTCCATATTTAAATTTTAGCTCTTCTCTAATTGCGAGCGATTCTAAGAATAAATTTTCAGCTTCATTAAAATTATCTACACTTTCGTAAATTTTCGCTAAGCCATTTAATCCAAATGATTCAATGTTTTTAGAACCAGCTGTTCTGGCCTTGTCTAAACTTTTTTGTTTAAACTCAATTGCTTTTTCAATTTTATTTAAATTAAAATATGCTGTTCCTAGTCCATCTAAAATCCTTGCAATTATTTGTTTATCACTTAAATTGTCGCAAATAACAAGTGCTTTTAAAAATATTTCAATTGCTTTTGTATTTTCATTTGTAGCGTAAAAAATTGAACCAATTGCATTATATGCATTTGCCTGGCCTTGTATGTCATTGTTTTTTACAGACACATCAAGCATTTCGTAAGCATATTTTAAGGCATTATCATAATCATTTAAAAAATAAAATGCACAAAATATGTGATATAATGCATGCGTTTGAAATTTTATATCAGGATTGTGTTCAAAAAAATGTAAAGGAGTAAATAAATTTTTTAGTGCATTTTCGTAATCACCTAACCAAACTTCACAAGAACCTTTACAAATTAATGATTGAGCTTCTTCAATTTCATTTTTTTTATTTGAATTTAAAACTTCATCGGCAAATTGTATACCAAGTTGAGGATTGCTCCTGCAGTTTTCAAGTGATTTTGAAATTAAATCACTAAATAATAATGTATTTAAATTATTAGTTTTTTCTATAGAGTTCATGTGGCATCATTCAAATACAAAGCATTAAAGTAACAATAAATATGAAATAAACAAAAAGTAGGTGTTAAAATATTTAATATTTTGTTTAAGGATGAATATTTAGGTGAGTTTTATGTATTTTTAAGCAAAAGAATTTATAGATTTTTTGAAATTTTCTTTTTTAAATGAGATGAACGAAAACGATTTTGTAGTGTTAGTAGATGAGAATGACAATGAGCTTGGTGTTATGAAAAAAATGCTGGCTCATGAAAAAGGTGTTTTGCATAGAGCATTTTCTGTTTTTATTTTTAATTCAAAAGGTGAATTATTGCTACAGCAAAGAGCAAATCATAAATACCACAGTGCAGGTTTATGGACTAATACATGTTGCTCACACCCTCGCCCAAATGAAACTATAAAGGATGCTGCTCATAGAAGATTATTTGAAGAAATGGGAATGGTTTGTGATTTAAAAATAATTGATAATTTTATTTATAAAGCAAATTTTGACAATGGATTAATAGAGCATGAATTTGATTATATCATTAAGGGTTTTTCTGATGCTGTTCCTGCTATAAATAAAGATGAAGTTGAATCATATAAATGGCTAACTATTGAAAAAATAAAACACGACATAAAATTAAATCCATCTCATTATACAGAATGGTTTAAAATTGCATTGGAAAGTGGTAAAATAGATTATTAATAATTAAACCAATTCTTTTTTAAGTTTATAAGAACGTACAATCATTATAATGCCAATAATAACAAATGGAATGCTTAGTATTTGCCCCATGTTTATTGGTAAATTTGCTTCAAAAGCCTCTTGGTTTTCTTTCATAAATTCCATTACAAAACGGAAACCAAACATTAAAATACAAAATAAACCAAACATAAATCCTTTTCCAAATTGGTTTCTTTTCTTTTCCCAAAGCCAATACATTAGTATAAATAAGAATAAGTAATATAACCCTTCGTAAATTTGAGTTGGATGACGTGGTAATAAATCAACACTTGGAAAAATAAATGCCCAAGCTACTTGAGTTGGTTCGCCTACTATTTCAGAATTCATTAAATTTCCCATTCTAATCATAAATGATGCAAATGGTACTACTACTACAAGTCTATCAAACAACCAAAGCCAATTTTCTTTTGTTTTAAGGCAATATAGTATCATAGCTAAAATAATTCCAATTGCACCACCATGGCTTGCTAAACCACCTTCCCAAACTTTAAAAATTTCTAACAAATTGTTGGAATAGTAATCCCATCCATAAAATAAACAATGCCCAATTCTTGCTCCTAATATAGTTCCAACTACAATGTAAAGTGTTAAGGTATCAAGCTGTTTATCAGTCCTTCCTTCTTTACGAAAAATTCTATTCATAAAAAAATGACAGCCAATAAAGGCTACTGCCCAAGTTAAACCATACCAACGTACAGGCCAATCAATACCAGGTATAGTAAAGATTTCGGGTTTTGGATTCCAATTTATAAATAGTGAGTACATGTTAGTTTGTTTATTCGATTAAATTTCTTTTCTCATACGGGCAACAGGTATATCTAGTTGTTCTCGGTATTTGGCAACTGTTCTTCGGGCAATATGGTAACTTTTTTCTTTTAAAATTTCACAGAGCGCATCGTCAGTTAAAGGTTTCTTTTTATTTTCATTTGCAATACATTCTTGTAAAATTTTCTTAACCTCCCTTGTACTAACCTCTTCGCCACCATCAGTACTTAATGATTCAGAGAAAAATGTTTTTAATAAAAATGTACCATAAGGAGTTTGAACGTATTTACTATTTGCAACTCTAGAAATGGTTGAAATATCTAAATTAACTTTATCAGCAATGTCTTTTAAAATCATTGGTTTTAATTTAGATTCATCTCCTGAAGCAAAATAATCATACTGATACATCATTATAGCATGCATGCTCATTAACATGGTTGAATGCCTTTGTTGAAGCGCTTCAATAAACCATTGTGCGGATTCAATTTTCCCTTTCACAAATGCTGTAGCCTCTTTTCCGGCTTTTTCTTTCATTCGCGAGTATTCTTTAAGCATTTCAATATAATCTGCACTAATTTTAAGTTCAGGTAAATTTCTTTGATTTATGCTTAATTCAGGTACACCATCATTTACTGAAATATTGAAATCCGGAACTATTTCTGTCATTTGGCTTTTGCCATCTCCTTCTGAGTTTCCTGGCCTTGGATTTAATTGCGTGATTTCAGAAATAATATCTTTTAAATCATCATCTTCAATATTTAATTTTCTTATAATTTTATCATAATGTTTTTTCGAAAATTCATCCATCATAGTTTTTATAACCTCAATAGCTAAAAGTGTTTCTTTAGCTTTCATTGGTTTTCTATATAATTGAATTAACAAACATTCTTGCAAACTTCTTGCTCCAACACCAATTGGATCAAACTCTTGAATTATTTTTAGAACATCTTGTAACTCTTCAAGGGTTGTGGAAATATTTTGTGAAAATGCTAAATCATCAACAATTAGCTCTAAATCCCTTCTAATATAACCATCTTCATCAATACAGCCTATTAAATATAATCCAATAGTATATTGTTTTTCTGTAATATCTCTTAATCCTAATTGTTCTTCTAATTGTGAATGAAAATCTGGACCTTCAACCGCAACAACTTGAAAATTCTCATCATCAGCACTGCTATTAGAAATTTCATATTTATATGAATCCATTTCATCAGCCCCCATGTAATCTTCTAATTCGTAACCATCTTCAATTTTATCAGGTTGCTTTTCTTCAAAATCGTTTTCTTCAGTTACCTCATTCGTATCAACATCATCATATTCATTTTCTATTTCCTCATTTTCTATTAAGGAATCTTCTTCTAATGCTGGGTTAAGTTCTAGTTCTTCTTTAATACGTTGTTCTAAAGCAACTGTAGGCAACTGCAACAACTTCATTAACTGAATTTGTTGCGGCGAAAGTTTTTGTAATAACTTTAAATTTTGTGTTTGCCTTAATGCCATAAATATTTGTTAAATATACAAAAAGGTAAAATAAAATCTAACTAAATTAATAGTTATAATATGGGGAAATCATAGCATAAACAATTACTCCTGTAATTGTTACATATAACCAAATTGGATAGCTAAATCGAGTGATTTTTTTGTGTTTTGTTCTATCATCTTTTAAAGCATAATAGAAAGACAATAAAATAAGAGGTAGCACTACCACAGCTAATAAAATATGACTCAATAAAATTACCAAGTATATGCCTCTAATGCCTGATACAGCAGTTAGCTCTTCATTTTCTAAAACATGATTATGATTTAAATCTCCAAACATAGTGTCAGGAATAAAATAGTGGGCTGTAACATATGATAATAAGAAAATGGAAGATAATAAAAATGCAGTTAGATTTAGTTTTTTATGAAGTTCAATGTTTCTTTTTTTAATTGCCCATAGTGATGCAATTAACAAAATACTGCAACTCCCATTTAAGAATGCGTTTAATTTCGGTAATTTATAAATAAAGTTGGGGAAAGAATTTGGAACTGGAATTAATTTTTGATTTAATACTACTACAACTATGCAAATTAATGCCGTTACAAATAATACAATTTTAAATACTGTTTTGTCGTTTTGTTTATTAAGTAATTCTTTTGTTTCCATGTTGTTAGTTTATAGTAAATGCACCTTTAAATTTTGTAAATGTACTAGTTTCGTCAGATATTTTTGCATCAACAATTATTAAACTATTTTCTTCCTTAAAATTAATGTGCAATGTTATTATTTCATTAGTTGTTGGAATAATCATAGTCATAAATTTAATATTGTCGCCTTTTGTTAAAGTTAAATTTTTTTGAATTTGATCTTGTAAAACTTCTTTTATTATTTGTGTTTGACAAACTCCTGGTACAATAGGCATTTGTTCAAAATGGCCTTTAAAAATAGCGTGTTCTTTATTAAGTAAAATGGTAGCAACTAATGTGTGATCTTCTAAAACGTTAGTTGATTTTATGGAGTAAAAATTGTTTTTTAAAAATGAGTTTGTCATGGTTGATTTTGCAGGATTTCGCTTAGGTTGAATCGGAATTTTATAAAACCGAATTGTTTACAATAAATATTTGAGTAGGATTTGGTATTAGAATCGTATGTATAATTAATAACAGAATTTCTTTTTTTGTTTTTAAATGTTTCTAATTTATAGAGTTCATCTGTTTTT
>CALMMX010000211.1 GCA_937868545.1 uncultured Bacteroidota bacterium | reverse complement strand
CAATGAATTCCATAATAATTGTATTAAATCATGTACTATATATAAATGAACAGTATAAGATAAAGTTAGATATAAAACTTTCAAATGGTAGTTTTACTTACTGACAATAATCATCAAAAGCACTGATTTTAATTGTTGAATGAATACAAATAAAGTTTTAAGACAATACAATCATCATTTGATTTATTCTTAAACGATTAAAAAACTAATAAGATGACTCGCAAATAATCTCAATATACTTTCGTGAATTCGTTGATCTTATCAATTATCTGAAAGAGTAATAAATTCAATTTGTCTAGAGTGCCAGGAAAATGTAACATATTTAAGTATTCTAGAAATTTTAATTATATTTTAAACTATATCAAAGAAATGATGTTATATAGATGAAAATACAAGTTTGTATTTATAAATTAACTAAAATAAAAAAGACATGAAAAAAATTTTGAAACCAGTTCTAGTAGCTTTATCTTTAATTTTCACAGGATTTGCTAATGCTCAAACATCAGATGTAGTTGATATTGCAATAAGTTCTAAAGATCATACCACTTTAGTGGCAGCAGTAAAAGCAGCTGATTTAGTTACTACATTAAAAGGTAAAGGACCTTTCACAGTATTTGCTCCATCAAATAGTGCGTTTGATAAATTACCGAAAGGTACTGTTGAAAGTTTATTAAAACCAGAAAGTAAAGAAGCTTTAGTAAAGCTACTAACTTACCATGTAGTTTCTGGTAATTTAAAAGCAAGTGATGTTTTAGCTGCTATTAAAGCCGGAAAAGGTAAAGCAGTTGTAAAAACAGTGCAAGGAGAAAACTTAATTGCTACCTTAGAAAATGGTAAAGTAATTTTAACTGACGAAAAAGGTGGCAAAGCAGTTGTTACAGCCACAGATTTAACTGCAAGTAACGGTGTAGTGCACGTTATTGATTCGGCAGTAATGCCAAAATAATTTTTGATAAATTCTTAAACGCATCGTTTTCAAAAGAAACGATGCGTTTTTGTTATACGATATACAGCTTCGAAAATCAAAAAAATCGACGAGTACCTTTTTTGTAATTCTCATACTCATTGTACTTTTCAATCAAAAGAGATTCCTCATATTTTGACTTATAATAAAACAAGATGAGTAATATCAATGAAATTGCCAATTGCCAATAACTACCAGTATAAAAAGCAATACCTATAGCTGCCATAAATATCCCTGAATAAATAGGATGACGAACATATTTATACAATCCTGTATTAATTAAAACTCCATTTTCTTTAGGTGTTGGAAATGGAGTTAGGCTTTTACTTAATTGCAAAATAGCAATTAAAATAATTAAAAAGCCAAGTATTGAAACAATTGCTCCAGCATATTTGACGATAAGTGGAGTTTGAAATACATTCGAGAAAAAAGGAATATAAAAAATGGTTAATAAAATAAATTGAATGGTAACATATATAATGTCTAAACGTTTTACTTTAATCATATGTAAATGTATATAAAAAAGCTACACTAATAGCAAGTCTTAACAGCAACAGCCTTTGCTATTAACATCACATGAGCCCTCAGTGCTTAAAGCATTGGTGCTTTGGTAGGTTACAAACTCATCAGCAGCATTATTGTGTAATGGAATTAACCCTAACTTTCTTCGTTTCAGTAAAAGATAAATAAAATTTTGATTCATTTGTGATGGAGTTGTATGATCTTCAAAAACACATCTTTCTCTATTAAAATTAGATTCGAACAATGAGGTTAAATTTTCATTACTATATTGCCTCACTTCAAGACCTGAGCATTTAGTTGGTCCTTTATCGCTAAATGCAGCCATCAATAAATAACCATTCTCGGACACACTAGTATTCACAAGATTTAAATATGTTAAAATAGATGTTTCATCTTTTAAAAAGTGAAAAGCTGCTCTATCAATCCATACATCATACTTTTTATCCGTTCTATACTCAGTAATATCAGATACCACCCATTTAATATAATGAGCATTATCTCCTAATCTTTTCTTAGTAATATTTAAAGCTTCTTCACTGATATCTAATACTGTTATGTTTTTATAACCAAGCCCTAGTAAATTATCAACGAGTGAAGAGTCGCCACCACCTACATCAATAATTTCAACCTCTTTACTCAGCTTTAATGAATCCAACATAGATAATGTTGTTCTTGGCACATCCTGCGTCCAAGTATGTTTATGAGTGTTTGATTTTGAATAAACAGTATTCCAATGTTCTTTTAAATTTTTCATATTAAAGAGTTTTAATTTTCATTTTTAACACTAGTTAAGTGTTTTATGAAATCAAAATTACAATATGAAAAAACGAAACTACTTTACATATGATAAGAAATTATTTTTGAGCGCGAATTCTGCTCAAACTCACTGGAGTAATTCCTAAATAAGAGGCAATATATTTTAAAGGGCCTCTTTTTAAAACATCTTTGTGTTCTTTTAATAAATCATGGTAACGTTCGTCAGCTGTGTGAAACTGTAAACTTTCAATACGATTAACCGTGTTCACATAAGATGCCTCTATAATTTTACGAAATAAGCGTTCCAAATCATGATGTTTATCAAATAATTGAAATAATTTATTTGAATCAATCGCAATTAAAGAAGAATCTTCAATGGCTTGGATAGCTTTTAAAGAAGGCTTTCCTGTAAATAAACTTTCAGCTCTAGCAACAAAGGCATTTTCAAATTCAAAGCTTTCTGTAATATCTATATCTTCTTTAAAATAATAAATACGAACGCAACCTTCTTTTACAAAATAAATGGTTTTACACGTATGTCCAATCAATTGCACATCCGTTCCTTTTTGAAAATGAACTTCTTTACTAATTTCTAACAAAGCCTTTTCGGCTTCCTTAGAAATAGGATGAATCAATTGAATATGTTTTAAAAGAGTTTGCATTTTATCAAGAAGCAAGTTAAAAATAATATTGATATAAATTATATGACTAACTTTGCAATCTCAAAACACAACATTATGTTAAAATCAGTAACTATTTTAAGTTCATTAATTATCCTATTAGGTTGTCAATCAAACAACGAACATAACCATGATGAATCAAAAGAAGGGCACGAACACAAACACGGGCATGCCAATCATCACATGAACAAAACATCGTTTGAAGATTTAGTAAAAAACTTTGAATCAGCAGACAGAAACGAATGGCAAAAACCTGATGAAGTCATTCGTTTTCTAGGTGATTTAAAAAACAAAACTATCATTGATATTGGTGCTGGTACTGGCTATTTTGAATTTAAAATGAATGAACCATCTGCTAAAATTATAGCAGCGGATGTTGATGAGCGATTTATTAAATACATAGATGAACGAATTGTATCTGAGAAAAAAATGAATATCGCTTCAAGAAAAGCAGAGTATGAAAAACCTCCTGTAACAGAGCAAGAAGCTGATATTGTGTTTATGGTTGATGTGTATCACCACATTGAAAATAGAAAAGATTATTTTTCGATGGTTAAAAAAGGGCTAAAACCAAATGGAGAAATGGTGATTGTTGATTTTAAGAAAGGAGATTTTGAACATGGTCCACCAAACGACATGAAAATTGAACCACAAATCGTTATTAATGAAATGAAATTGGCTGGATTTAATTTAGCTACTCAAGATACAACGACACTTAAGTATCAGTATATGTTAAAGTTTAAATAGTCAATTATATTTTTCAATTAAAGTTGGCAAATTCTAATCCACTATTACTACTTTTTCAACGGCACTATACTTACCATCAAAGGTGAAATTGAAAAAATAAACACCTTTTGTCAATTTTATACTATTTGAGATATTTAATGATTGCTTTCCTTTTTGCAAATCCGTAAAATATTTCTCAGAAACAATTTTACCCGTTACATCTGTTACATATAATTCTAAATTACCTTTATAAGGTAAATCCATATTCAAACTTAATTGTGATTTACTTGGATTTGGATATACATTTAACTTTAATGGATTTTTTCCATCTAAAGGCAATAAACCTGTTACTTGATCTTTTACCAACCATACTTCGTATATCACATTATGTGCATTTGTAACACCTGTATTATTAGCCGTAAACGCATCTATTTGAGGACTATAAATTCCACCATAAATGTGGCCAATTAAAACTGAATCAGCTGTGATTTTAGATAGTTTTACAACCTCAGATTTATAATGAGGAATAGAGTGATTATGAATAAACTCAGCACTAGCACCTAATAAAGCTGGCATTTGAGTCAAAAACACATTCTCTTGTAAATTCCCACTTGCATCTCGTGATACTCTGCTGATTGTTTTTACAAAAGGGACATTATTATCTTGAGTTAAAACATTATTAACATAAGAATATTGGCTCATCCCTCCAAAGAAAATGGAATGCATTACATTATTCACACTGTCATATAAGGAAGCTTTAGCAGAATGATAGTTACTTAAATATTGATTAAATGAAGTCACTGGCGTATGTCCGCTTTTTTTAATATCAACAGGATACAAAAATGGTAAATCAACTCCTATTTGAAATACGCCTGAAGAAATGGTATAGCCTTCTTCTCCATTTGGAAATATTTGAGGCATCAAATTATAATCTCTTCTATGAAGATGGGCTTGATCTATAATCAAAGTATAGTTAGTATAACTTAATTGAGTTCCTGAATTATTAATTTTGAATTTCTTTAAGCCATCCACATAGGTTTGAGTATAAGTTGGATTTCCCATTGGATTATACCTTCCATCAAATCGATGCCCGCCCACTAAATAAAAAGTAGAATCAATTTTACCCAATTGCCCACCATTAACTGCAAAATTTTGATCAGTTATTTGTTTGAAGTACGGAATTATGGAAGCTCCATTAACGACAGCATTTATTAAACCACTTACTGAAACGGATGTTAGATTAGGATATGTAATATGATCAGCAGCGGTGGCGCTATAACCATAACCTCCAATCATATACAATGAATCTTCATCTTGATAAAAATTCATATTAGTAGACTGCATTTGCTCAGCTAAACCTGTTGCTAAAACGGTCACTGGAGATGTCCAAAATTGTTGAGTATTAACATCAACAACATAAATATCTGTATTATTACTAGCAGCAGGAAAAGCGTTAAATGGTTGACGGGCATGCAATCCATCTTTTCTTCCTCCAATAATTAACCACTTACCACCTGATTGAGCTACCACATAAGAATGTAATCCAGAAAGATTTGAAATAGTAAATGGTTTTAATTTAACTGAATAATCAAATGGAATAGTTTGAGCATAGCCAAATAACATTGATGCTATAAAAGCAATCATTAAAATTTTAGTCTTCATAGTAATAAATTTTCATCAAAGTTAACCAGCATGAATTTTAAACTCTGTCACATAGGTTACATAAAACACAAAAGCCCCTATAAATAGAGGCTTTTGTAATATTTAATTAATTAATCCTATTGCTTGTCTTTAGGGCAAGTATTAATGCCAACTAATGGATAAAGTGGGCAAAAACCAATTAAACTCGTTAAAACAAATACACCAGCTAATACTAAGAGCACAATACCTAATGTTCCAGAAATAACGTTTGTAAAGAATAAACCAGCAATTACAATTGCAACAAGTATTCTAATAATCTTATCAATGTTACCCATGTTTTTTTTCATAATATGTATATTTTATAATTTGAATTAAAATTACAACCTTAAAACAATTCACACTGTAACATTTGTCACATATTAGAATTTTCTTTCTGACTATTATCAGTTGGCTT
>CALMMX010000210.1 GCA_937868545.1 uncultured Bacteroidota bacterium | reverse complement strand
CAACTAAGTTTAGCCAAATTTTTGTTTATTACAGCAGATGATAACAATACTTCGATAAACTCAGCAACAAAAATTACAACACATAATGAAAAAGAGTTTTATAAATTCATGCTCGAACGCATTAATTTAAAAACAGATTTACACTTTTATACCAACACTAGTATTGATACTTTAGACTACAGTGGAACTGGTTTAAATAGCGGAAGTAAATTAGTGGTAGCAGCTTATGGCGACAAAAAACGAGAACTAGGAAATACAATTAATGAACATTATAAAACATTAACCACTTTTATAAACCCGAAACTTGCGTTGGATGGTGTTATGATTTTTAAAGGCAATAAATTTGAATCATACGAAAAAACAAAACAAGAATTTGAAAATTTCAATAATGAAGTAAAGGCAAACAACATTTCCTTTAATGAATTTCCTTTAATAGTTATTGCTGATGACTCAAACTTTACAGCAGAGAATTTAAAAAATTGGTTGTGGGTTACATTTACAAGATCTAATCCTAGCCATGATGTGTATGGTATAAATGCTACAACAGAATACAAACATTTTAGTTGTGATGCAATGATAATAGATGCTCGCATAAAGCCACATCATGCACCAGTATTAGAAAAAAATCCTGATGTTGAAAAACGCATTGATAAACTTTTTGAAAAAGGGGGAAGTTTACATAAACTTCTAAATATGAACAGATAGTATTGTTCGTATTAAATACTTCAATAAATTTTAGAAGTAATAATTATCTATAACAAAATTATATTTTTATTAAATTTATCATATGAGACTATTTCTATTATTACACCTATTTCTTAGTTTACATTTATGTCATGCTCAAAATATAGACAGTTTACAAACTGTGTTATCAAATTCAAAAATAGATAGCGTAAAATGCAAAACAAGTTTACTATTAGGAATTGAAAAATACAAACAGGGTGATTTTAACGAAGCAAGCAAACTATTAAATAGTACAATAGTTTTAGCCAATCAACAAGGTGATAACAAATCTGTACTAAAGGCATATAATAATTTAGGCAATATAGAAGCAGATAAGGGCAATAATACAACATCACTAGAATACTATCAAAAAGGCTTAAAGGTTGCAGAACAAATAAACGATAAAAAATATATAGCACACATTAACAAAAACATTGGAGCCATTTATGTGAGCATGAAACGTTTTGATGAAAGTTTACAATATTATTTCAAAGCAGAAAAATCTGCCATTGCCTTTGGTGACAGCTTACTATTTGCTGATTGTAACAACAACATTGGAACAGTTTACGAACAACAGAGCAAATATGATTTAGCAATTACCTACTATACTAATGCATTAGAGATATACAAACAATACAAGGCACTTGATGGTGTGGCTATGGCATACAGCAACCTAGCCATTGTATATAAACTAAAGAATGATTTTCCTAATAGCATTGAATACAATTTAAAATCCATTGAAATTTCTAAACAACTTGGTGATAAGTGGGCAGAGGCAGCAACCCTTAATAATATTGGGAATTTATATGGACAAATGGGAGAATATGAAAAAGCTAAATTGTATTGTAACCAATCTCTTAAATTATCAAATGAAATTAATGCTTTAGAAATTGTATATAATATTTACGAGAGCTTAGCTAAAGCTGCTTACAAAGCCAAAGACATTGAAAGCATGGAAAATTATTACAAATTATTTTTTGAAGCAAAAGACAAATTTAATAGTGTTGAAGTTAATAAACAGGTATCTGAACTTAATGTAAAATACGAAACAGAAAAAAAACAACGAGAAAACGAACAACTTCAATTTGAAAAAAACAAAACTACTAAACAAAGAAATTGGATTTTAATAACTTCAATCCTATCTATTGCAATAGTTGTGATAAGTTTTGTTTTTATCCAAAAAAATCAAAAAGCAAAACAAAAACTCCAACAACAAGAAGCTATCAACGATGCTGCATTTGATGCTGAGCAAATTGAAAGAGAGCGCATAGCTAGAGATTTACATGATAGCGTTGGGCAAAAATTATCTGTTGTAAAAATGCAGCTTTCATTAAAAAACTCCGACCAAAACACTACAAGCAGTTTGTTAGACGAGGCAATTCAGGATGTGCGAAATGTTTCTCACAACTTACTTCCTGCTGATTTAAGCAATGGACTTATTAAAGCAGTAGAACACGTTGTTGAACAAATTAATTTCACTTCTCCAACTATAAAAGCAACACTCTTAGTTTCCAATGAGTTAAACAAAATTGTATTTACAAAACAAAAAGATTTAGTACTATTTAGAATTGTGCAAGAAATTTTAAACAACGCTTTAAAATATTCAAAAGCACAAAATATTGATATAACATTAAGTAATCATAACAATAAACTTAATATTTTGATAAACGATAATGGTGTTGGATTTGATACTGAAAGTGCAAAAAATGGTATTGGTATAAAAAATATTAAAATGCGGGTTTTGCAATTAAATGGTGTATTACATCTTGAATCAAGCACAACCAAAGGCACAAACTATTCAATTACAATACCTTACTAAAATTAAATAAAACATGAAATTTTATAACTTACTAATTCTCTTTATAGTTTTTATATCCTTAAAAAACTATTCACAAACAAATAAAATAGATAGTTTAAATAGTCTTTCAAAACAAGAATTAGATTCTAATGGCATTAAAAAAGCCTGTAGAATTGCTATGGAAGTTTGTGAAAATGAGCCTCAACAATGTATCAATTATGCAAACAAAATCATAACCAATAGTAATGAAATAAATTATTTTATAGGTGAAGCTAAATTATATAACATTAAAGGTATTTGTTTTGATGTGTTAAGCCAATACGATTCAGCTATTGCAAATTACAATATAGCCTTTTCAATTTCAGACAAAAACAACCTACAAAAAACAAAAGCATCAGCTTTAAATAACTTAGGATTAATTTATTGGAACATTGGAAACTATGATTTAGCAATTAAAAACTATTTTTTGGCATTAAAACAATTTGAGAGTTTAAAGCTTGAACCAAATATTGCAAGTGCAACAAATAATATTGGACTTGTATATGCAGATATGAATAACTTTAAAGAAGCACTCAACTTTTATTTTAAAGCAATTGCCCTGCATCGAAAATCAAACAACGAACATGGTGTGGCTAGTGTGCTAACAAATATTGGTATAATTTATTATAATAAAAATGAATTTGAAAAAGCAGCTTCATATTTAGATTCATCAATAATCATTAAAAGAAGATTACAAGATGATTATGGTCTTGGAATTAGTTTAAATCACAGAGCTGAAGTTAGTGTTGAACAAAAAGAATATAAATATGCGGAAGAATTATTAATTGAATCAACAAATATTTTAGCAAAAATTGGTAACAAAAACATGTTGTTTTCAGCATATAACAACCTTGCAAGGCTCTTTAAAAAACAGGGAAAATTTAAAGAGGCAACAAGTTATACATTTAAAACAGTTGAGATTTCTAAAGAAATTGGATCACTCAGGAAACAAGGAATTGCGTTAGGTAATTTATCACTCATGTACAGAGACCAAAAAGATTATGAAAATGCTTATCGATATTTAAATGAATGTAAAGCAATTTCTGATAGTATTCTCAATATTGAAAACTTTGAAAACATTAATGAAATGAAGGAAAAATACGAAACTGAAAAAAAGGAAAAAGAAAATACCATATTAATTCTTGAGAACAACAAACAAAAAACAAAAAATTTATGGATAGTTTTTATCAGCCTTGCTGTAACAGTTCTAATCACAATATCCGTATGGTTTTTAATGTATAAACGAAAGCAGCAATTAATAAAACAACAAAACATTAAATTAACAGAAACAATAATAGAAACTGAACATCAAGAAAGGGAACGCATTGCCAAGGATTTGCATGATAGTGTTGGTCAAAAATTATCAGTAGTTAAAATGCAAATGTCAATTAAAAACAATGATACTCAAACCGCAAGTAATTTATTAGATGAAGCTATTCAAGATGTGCGTGCAGTTTCGCATAACTTAATGCCAGCCGATTTAAGTAAAGGTTTGATTACAGCTGTAGAAAACATGTGCGAGCAAATCAATTTTTCCTCTACAACATTTAAAATTCACATTAACAAAACAAACTCTATAAATAACTTAATATTAGATAAACAACATACTCTCTTAATTTATAGAATAACACAAGAATTAATTAATAATGCCATAAAACATGCCCAAGCCAAAAACATCCATATAAATATGGATTGCGAAAAGAACTTATTAAATTTAAATTTAAAAGATGATGGTGTTGGCTTTGATACAAATATCTTAACTCAAAAAGATGGTTTAGGTATTAAAAGTATAAAAAATAGGGTTGAACAATTAATGGGTACAATAAATATCAAATCTCAAATTGGAATAGGAACAGAATTTAATATATTTATACCTGTATGAGTGATTCAAAAAACAAAACTAATATCCTAGTAGTAGATGATCATCAACTTGTTATTGATGGTTTAAAAAGTATGCTTGCTGGAGAAAAATCCTATCATGTTAAAGCTGAAGCCTTAAATGGTCAACAGGCTTTAGAAATGATTACAGTAGCTCCAAATGATTTCCAATTAATTATTACAGATATTACCATGCCTTTAATGAGTGGCATCGAATTATGTAAAATTATTAAATCTCAATATTCTCATATTAAGGTTCTTATACTTTCTATGCATAACAGTATAACAATTATTAAAGATGCTATTGCAGCAGAATCTGATGGTTATATGTTAAAGAACACAGGGCAAGAAGAGTTTTTAAAAGGTATTGATAGAATACTAGGCGATGGCACCTATTTTTCTCAAGATATATTACCTATAATTTTGAACCAATTACAAGATGAAAAAAAACAAGCAAATAAAAGTTCATTAACCCAAAGAGAAAAAGAAGTGCTTGAATTAATAGTACAAGAATTTACTAGTAAAGAAATTGCCGACAAATTATTCATTAGCAAGCAAACCGTAGATACCCACAGATTAAACATTATGCTTAAAACCGAATGCAAATCATTGGTGGGTTTAATTAAATATGCAATTCAATCGGGTTATATAAAATAAATCCATACAAGTATTGATATAAAAATGGATAGTATTAGTGATTGATACATTTTAACTTTTTCTTTAACTTTGATTAATCAATTTAAATCAATTAGTTATGAGAAAAATTTTATTTGCAACCACCATTTTAATTACTTCATTATGTGTTAAAGCTCAAACACCAACACTACAATGGGCTAAAAAATTAGGCGAAATTACCTATAATCAAAAAGGTGTTTCCACTGGTATTGATGCCTCAGGAAATGTATATTCTGTAGGGAATTTTGAATATGGGATAGATTTAGACCCTTCCGCTTCTGTAAGTTTAGTTTATGCTGTTAGTGGATCAACTGACATTTATATTTCAAAACTAGATGCTTCTGGCAATTTTGTTTGGGGAAAAACTATTGGAGGTACAGGCATAGAAGATGTTAAAGACGTGGTTGTAGATGCAACTGGAAATACATACATAACAGGAAAATATGAGCCTGGAACTGATTTCGACCCTTCTGTTTCTGCAACATACACATTGCCAGCTACAGATTCTCACTTTATTCTTAAACTTGATCCTCTTGGGAATTTCTTATGGGCAAAAAGTTTTGGCGATGCGTTTGGGGTAAACAGTAAATCGATTGCACTTGATAATACTGGTAATATATATTTAACAGGCTACTTCTCAAGTTTGGTTGATTTCGATCCATCTGCAGTTTCAACTTACACATTGTATTCTTACCCATATGCAAGTACTTTTATTTTAAAACTTGATAACTCTGGTAATTTTAATTGGGCTAAAAAAATTGGTGAAGGTGGTAGTGATGGTTGTGGTAATAATGTTTGCACCGATTTAAATGGTAGAGTATATGTTACGGGTTACTTTTATGGGTCGGCAGATTTTGATCCGTCTCCAAGCACTTATAGTTTAACTGCAAATTTGTTTACTAGAGATGCCTACATCACTAAGTTTGATGGTTTAGGGAATTTAATTTGGGCAAAAAACTTAGGTGGTGGCTATTTTGACGAAGGGATTTCTTGTAATGTTGATACTAAAGGAAATGTATATTCTACTGGTTATTATGCAGGCATCGGAGATTTTGATCCTTCATCAACTTCAACATACACTTTAGGTGGAGGAACAACAGAAAACAACATCTTTGTTTCAAAATTAGATTCGGTAGGCAATTTTGTTTGGGCTAATAAAATAGGTGGTAGTTATGACGATAGAGGCACCTCAATAATTACGGATGGTCTTAATAACGTATATATTGCTGGTTACTTCGAATATATTTGTGATTTTAATCCTTCACCAATTGGAACATACACAATAACGTCAAATGGATCTCAAGATGGGTTTATAACAAAACTTGATGAGAATGGTGTTTTTGTATGGAATGCAACCTTTGGTGCAATTGCAGCTGATTGGGTAAACTGTTTAATGACAGACCCAAGTAACAATGTATATGCTACAGGTTTTTATGAAAGAAATACAGATTTTGATCCTTCCTCTGGTATTTTTAATTTACCTGGAAATACTGGAAATACAGATGCTTTTGTCTTAAAACTAACAGGTTTAACAACTAACTTAAGTAATAATAAAGACAACGATTTTAGATTCTCACTCTATCCTAATCCTGCAAATGAATTTGTAAATATTAATCTTGAGCAGCTTAGCAATAATCCATCTAACATAACAATAACAAACATTTTAGGTGAAATTATTAGTTCTAATACATTTGAAGATAATACACATATTACAATTAATACTTCGCAATTAAACAGTGGTGTTTATTTTGTAACGGTTGAAAATAAAGGAGCAA
>CALMMX010000209.1 GCA_937868545.1 uncultured Bacteroidota bacterium | reverse complement strand
TACAAAGTATTGGTTTAGAGTTGCTGTAATTACAAGCTCTGGTAAAAACGATTACACCGACCCACACATGGTGCATGTGGTATAAAAACTAAAAAATGATTATTAAAAAAGGTTGGCTAGAAATAGTCAACCTTTTTTAATACTAATAACATAATCTTTTAATGCCTTTCGCATTTACCTTGGCTCAACATTACCAAGTTTGCAATTCTATACAATAAACGAGATGCAACATTTGCATTCCATTCATCTTCTCCACCAACTTCATTAATGTCAAAAGCAATAATTTTTTTGCCCGACGCTACAACTTGCTCCAATAAATACAAAACCTGATCTGTTTCAAAACCTCCAGCAACTGGCGTTCCGGTGCCAGGGCAAAGCTTAGGATCTAAACCATCAATATCAAAACTTAAATATACATTTTGAGGCAAAGCATTTACAATAGTTTCACATATTGAATACCAGGTTGCTCCTTTGTACTGTTGTTGTTTTATATCTCTATCAAAAAAGGTTTTTACTTTCGGGTTTGAATTAATGATATTTAATTCAGCCTCGCAATAATCTCTAATACCAACTTGCACCAATTTTTTTACATTATCAATTTTTAATGCATTAAACATAATAGAAGCATGAGAGAATTCAAACCCTTCATAGGCATCTCTTAAATCAGCGTGTGCATCAATTTGCAATACTCCAAATTCTCCTACATGTTCTGCTAATGCCTGCATCATACCTAATGGTGTTGAATGATCACCACCAATTAAACCAACCGTTTTATTTAATCTTAAATAATGTAATGCTCTCTGTTTAACCCATGCATTCATTTCCGAACATGCTTTATTTACATCTTTTATTTCATCTATTTCTGCAATTGGTTCTCCGTTACTTTGTCTATCAATTATTATTTCTGCAACAGGACGATATATTTCACTTTTTTCTCTCAAATCTTCATTAATATCATCCATGGCAATTCCAAGCTGCCAGGCATTTTTTACAATTGGATCAAACAAATCAACTTGAAAGGATGCGTCAAATATTTGCTCAGGACCATCAGCAGTACCTCCACCATAACTAACGGTTACTTCCCAAGGCACAGGAATCAAGACTGTTTCTGATTCACTTTTAGAAAATGGTAAACCAAACATATTTGCATTTACATCACCTACACTATTTGGGTCAAAGTTTTTTATTTTATCTTGTTTGTTCATTGTATAAAATTTAAATAATAATTATTTATTAAGGTATTGTAAAATTAATTTGAGTGTTACTTGTTGTTGTTCCAACTGCACCTAGTGAAAACGTTGTATTTGCAGTGCTTAACCAATCACCACTATTTATTGTATTGTTTCCATCATTATCGTAATATGCATAGTAATAGTAGGTGCCAGGATGCATATAATTGAACACGAAACTTGAATTACTTGCTGGTAAGGTAACGATGCGTGATCTGTATTTTAAATTAGAAGTTAAGAAGCTAAAACCAGAAAACAATGGTTGAGTAGTTAACAATAAAAACACTTTATTGCTTAAAACTGGTGTATAACCTGGTGCAAAACTATAGGTAGCGGTAGTTTGTCCCAAATAAGGTTGGGCATTTTCTGGGTAAGGATCGCCAGCAGGAATACCAGAAGTTGCAAAGTACATGGATTCAGTTTTACCAACAAATACAGTAGAAAAATCTTTTGCTAATGTTTTTTTAGGAAATGAAAATAAGGTTGAAGCAGCCGCTGAAGAAGTTACATCTTGTTGCTTTGCACTCCATACCATATGAGGGGTTGGATTAGTTAAAGTATTGTAAACATTTGTATATGACTTTATATATAAACTATCTGCACTAAATATTACTTCTGTAAATGCTCTTTTTTTTCCGATTAAAATTTCAGAAAATCTATAATACGATTTTGTTGCAGTTTCCGAAACACTATCAGCCAAGAAATAAGAAACACGTTTCATCCCAACAAATGATCCTCCATTACGAAAAGCAACTCTGTATTCATTACTATATTTTGCAATAAAAAACGACATAAAAATATCATTATTAGCATCTAATTCACATTTAGATGAAATTTGATTTTCGGCAATTGGTCTAAAATCAACTATCCATTGAGGGAAATTGCCAAGTGCAGTAGTAGATGTTACTGGTCCATCCCAGATACCTTTAACTTTTGCCAAAACACCAAATCCATACGTATTATTAACATTAGTTAAATCAGTTGCAGATACAGAAGATGTAGTTGCAGGTACCTCTTCTTCTGTTGTTTTATCTTTGGGTTTACAACCAAAAACCATCAAGAAAGTAAATATTATTAAAACTAAGTTTTTCATTTTTATGATTTTAAATTTAAAATTAAGGTGCCAATCTTTCTATTTTCCAATTATTATTTTCAAGTGTATAACAAATTCTATCATGTAAACGATTTTTTCTTCCTTGCCAAAATTCATAATAATTAGCGTGTATAACATACCCACCCCAATAATCTGGTCTTTGAATTTCCTTACCTTCTAAAACAGAATTTGTAATTTGTAATAATTCATCTAATACTCCTCTGTTCAATATTTTTTTACTTTGCGGAGAACTCCATGCTCCTATTTGCGAATCACGCGGTCTTAATTTAAAATAAGCATCACTTTTCTCGTCAGGAGCTTTAAATACAATGCCTTCAATTCGTATTTGCCTTTCCAATTCGGGCCAAAAAAAAGTTAAGGTTACATTGTTATTGGCTTCAATTTCTTTCGCTTTTTTAGAATTATAATTTGTGTAAAAATAAAATTCGTTTTTAAAAAACTCTCTCAAATAAATAATTCGTGCCGTAGGTTTATTAGTTAAAGAAATAGTAGAAAGCGTACAAGCTTGAACCTCTAAAACTTTTGATTCAATTGCATTTTTCATCCAATTTTCAAATTGAATATCTGGAAATGCATCAACATCTTCTTCAGACAACTTACCTTTTAAAAAATCTTCTCTTAGTTGAGAAATATGCTGATTAACTTCGCTCATTTTTTATAAATTTACACAAATATAAAGTATTATTGGCATTGATTGAACCTGGAAAAATATTAATTGCAAAACCTTATTTACAAGATAATTATTTCAAACGTACAGTTATTTATACTGTAGAGCATAATAATTCTGGTAGCTTAGGATTTATATTAAACAAGCCTCATAATCTTTCTTTAAAAGATATTTTTCCTCACTTAAAAAACGGGAATTTCCCTCTGTTTGAAGGTGGCCCTGTTTCTAATAACCAACTTTTTTACACACATACCATTGGCCAAAATTTATCTGATAGTATTGAAATTCTAAATGGTGTTTATTGGGGTGGGAATTTTTTTGAATTAACGGAAATGATAGAAAAAGGGCAAATTAATTCAAACCAAATACGTTTTTATATTGGCTACAGTGGTTGGAGTGAAGGGCAATTGGAAGCTGAATTAATGAATGACATGTGGTTTAATGAAAGTTCGAATTATACAGATTTAATTAATTGTCCATTTGATGAATTATGGGGAAATTCATTAAATAAAATAAATCCAGGCTATAAAGCTTTTAGTGATTTTTCATTTGATCCATCTTTAAATTAAACGAAATGAAAAATGTATTAGTAATATATTACACCCAAACAGGTCAAGCAAAAGAAGCAATTGACTCAATTCTTAAACCTTTTAATAATAATGGATTTAATGTTCACTATTTATTAGTAAAACCAAAAAAGCAATTCCCCTATCCTTGGAAATACACAGAATTTTTTGATATATTTCCGGAAACAGTGCAAGCCAAACCTTGTGAATTAGAAGAAATACATATAGATCTATCAATAAATTACGATTTAATTATTTTGGCTTATCAACCTTGGTTTTTAAGTGTTTGTGTGCCAATTAATAGTTTTTTAAAAACAGAAAAAGCAAATCTAATTTTTAAAAACACTCCCGTTGTTACAGTTATTAATTGCCGTAATATGTGGATTAGTGCGCAAGAAAAGATGAAGGGCTTACTTAAAAATTTAAATGCAAATTTAATTGGAAACATCACTTTTGTTGACAGATCTTCGAATTTAACAAGCTTAGTTACAGTTCTAGCTTTTATTTTAAAAGGCACAAAAGAGAAATTTTTAGGGATTTTCCCTAAATATGGCGTAAATACCAAAGACATTGAAGATGCTCCAAAATTTGGCAAATTGATAATTACTCATCTCAAAAATAATACTTTAGATAACCTTCAAACAGAATTGGTAAAAAATAATGCAGTAAATATTAGAGGTAACATAATGTTAATGGAAGGGAGGGGAAACTTACTTTTTCCTTTATATGCCAATTTTATTACAAAAAAAGGTAATGCAGGGAGTAAAGAAAGGAAAACAAGGGTAAGAATTTTTGGAATAGTTTTACCACTGGTAATTTTAATAGCATCACCTATTATTACCATTATATCAAGACTAGCACCTCTTATTGCTAAAAACAAATTCCAAAAACAAATAGATTATTATCTTCAAAATTCGTTAAAAGAAAAATAAATTGGAATAAAATTTGAGGAATTTTATTTATCTTTAATATTAAATATTTTTAAAATGAAAAAAGCAATCTATCTTTTATTTATTTGTTCAACAATAGCATTTGTAAGTTGTACACCCGACAAAAAAGATGACCCGTTAGCACCTTCACCTTCTGTAGATGATAGAGATAAATTTGTGGGAAGCTGGATGTGTAATGAAAACAGTCAAGTTTCAGGGGCCACATCTTATACTATTTCAGTAAGTAAGTCTACAAGCAATGCAAATGAAATTGCTATTAATAAATTCTACAACTTAATTACTCAACCAAGAGCAACAGTATCTGGCAATAATATAACTATTCCTTATCAAAGCCTTGCTTCTTTGGGATTTGCAAGTGGCACAGGCACACTTTCTTCTACTGGAACAAGCTTATCTATGCGTTATATAGTAAAAATTGGTTCAAATGATAACGACACATGTACAGCAACATGCACTAAATTATAACCATTTTTTATTCTAAACTAACCACTTATAAAATTAAACTAACCACATCTATAATGGATGTGGTTTTTTATTTCTATCAACTATACCTTTACATCAGTAAAATACTTTAGTTGCAAATAAGGTAATTTATTAACAACAATATACACTAACCATTTAAAATTATAGTTATGAATATCTTGGGTAATAATTCTGCAAAGCTAAACGAAATTATTTTTGAAAATAAAAACAAAAACTATGGAGCTTATGCAATCCGATCAGAATACAATGAATCACTCTTAAAATCTTTAGCAAGTTTAACAGGATTATTGATTTGCATTTTCGGCATAACATATTATGTTAATAGAGGCAATGGACAACCTGATAGTCAAAAATTTATTCCATTAGTAGATTTAGATTCTATGATAACGATTGAATACAATCATATTGAACAACCTAAGGAGCCAAAGGTAACTCCACCGCAAACACAACAAGCAAGTGCAGCTGCATCAGGAGGTGGAACACCTATAATTAGCGACACTGCGCCATTAACTGCAACGGTAAACACAAACAACCCATTAAACGGACAAGGGCCATCAACAGCAACTGGTACTTCAATTACAAATACTGCAATTACTACAAACTCTATTATAACTACAAATTTAAATGAAGGCACAACAATTACTGAAACAGTAAGCTATGCAGATGACATGCCTGAATTTAATTCAAATCCAAATGGGATTATGATATACGTTGGATCTAATGTAAACTATCCTGAATTAGCAAAAGAAATTCATATAGAGGGAACAGTTTACACTTCATTTATTGTAAATGAATTTGGAGCAGTTGAAAACATAAAAATTGTAAAAGGTATTGGTTATGGTTGTGATGAAGAGGTAATGAGAGTTATATCTAAAATGCCAAATTGGAAAAAAGCTGGTAAACATGGCGGAAAAGCAGTAAAAGTTAGATATACAATACCAGTGAAATTTAAATTAAGATAATTGTTCACAACATTAATAAAAGCAAAAAGCCCCAACCTAATAAATTTAAGTTGGGGCTTTTTATTTACTTTTTTTATTTACTTAATATCTTAAATTCTGTTCTGCGGTTTTCTTGTCTACCAGCTTCTGTATCATTACTAGCAACCGGAATAGTTTCTCCATAACCTTTTGCAACTAAACGTGCAGTGGCAATACCTTTTTCAATTAAATAAGTCACAACAGATTGTGAACGTGCTTGAGACAATTTTTGATTGTAATCATCACTACCTTTGCTATCGGTATGACTACCTAATTCAATTTTTAATGTGGGATTTTCAGTTAAAAGAGTAATTAATCGATTTAATTCATTTGCAGATTCTGATCTAATTGTTGCCTTATCAAAATCAAAGAAAATATTTCGTAAGGCAATTGTTTTTCCAATATCAATTCGTTTTAATTCAATGTTTTTTTCTACTTCCTGAAAGTTAGCGGTTGCTGGTAAATCAAAATTTTCTGAATGAAATAAATAGCCATCTTTTTTTACAACAATTCCATAGTTAGTTCCAGAAGGTAATGAAACCAAATACTTTCCAGTTATACTGTTTGATTTAAATGTTGCTATAACTTCATTTTTAATATTATCAATTAATTCGATTTGAGCTTCTAGAGGTTGTTTAGTTTGTTCGTCAGAAATTACACCTTTCAAAATAGTCATTTTTGGTCCTGTACTTGCTAACTTTTCAGCTTTAAACTCAGTAACAGGAGAAGTAACACTTGCTAATAAATTATCTTCATTCATTTGCAATGGCTGTTTTTCATCACCCAAAAAAGTAATTTTATAAATATCTTTATCGCCAAAACCACCTGGTTTAGAAGATGCAAAATATCCATGATGCCCACTTCCACTAATTACAAAAAACACATCATCATCTGGTC
>CALMMX010000208.1 GCA_937868545.1 uncultured Bacteroidota bacterium | reverse complement strand
TTTGATTATTTTGGAGAATTGAGTCAGCCTAAATTCGAAAAAAAATTATTCCTTCAAGGTCAATTAAAAAAAGAATTTTTAGCAAATAGATTACTATTAAGAAGTGTAATGATAAAAGCGGGTTTTTCGCCTATAACTTCCGAATGGTGGCATTTTAATTATACAAATAAAATAACTGCGGCATCTAAATTTTCTTTAATTTATTAAATTTAAATTCAATGATTAAGATGTTGTTAAAAATCTGAATTTAAAAGTTTGTTTAAGAAATATATCGTATTTTAGAGTCATAAAACTTTACTCATGATTCGCAATTATTTTATAATATTTTGTTTTATTTCAACATTGGCTTTTTCTCAACGAGGAAAAAATGGCACAGTAACAATTTCCACAGCCAACACAATTGTTAATTTATACACACCTTTAATTCAAAATGCAACTGCTGGAACCAAAACTATTAGTGTTGCTAGTTCAACATCATACAGTGTGGGTGATTTAATTTTTATTATTCAAATGCAAGGAGCATCTGTTAATGCTGGTAAAGATAGTATTTTTCCAGATGTTAATAGTGCTATCCCTACAAATACAACGTTTGGTGGAATAACTTCCTACAATAATTCAGGTAATAATGAATATGCTCAAATTAGTGCAGTTCCTAATTCAACTACTATTGTTTTAGATTGTGATTTGCAATTTAGTTATGATTACATCGTTCATGTACAAGTAATAAAAGTTCCACGATATTATGATCTAATTATTTCTGGTGGTGGTTCAATTACATGTCCGAATTGGAACGGATCTACAGGCGGTGTAGCTGTGGTTGAAATTCAAAATAATGGAACTTTAAGTAGTACACCTTCGTTTAGTGTTACAGGTAAAGGCTTTAGAGGTGGTGCAACTGAAAATATTTCAACGGCAGGTGGAAATAAATTTGGTTCACTTAAAGCAATTGAAGGAGCCTATAAAGGTGAATCAATTGCAGGAGATACTACAAGATATAAAGTTTATTCATCAGTTTTTGCAAGAGGTGCTATTGCCAACGGTGGCGGCGGTGGTTGTGCTCATAATGCTGGCGGCGGCGGTGGTGCTAATGGTGGAAATACCTCAACATATGATGGTTCAGGAAATCCTGTTTCAGGATATACCGCAGCATGGAATTTAGAAGGTGGAACGTTTTCGGCTCATACATCATCAGGTGGTGGCAGAGGTGGTTACTCTTGGTCACAAGCAAATTCTAATCCATCAACAACAGCTCCGGGTTCAAGCTCTTGGAATGGTGATGCTAGAAGAAATGTTGGTGGTTATGGTGGGAGACCACTAAATTATACAACAGGTAAATTATTTTTAGGTGGCGGCGGTGGTGCTGGTGATGGCAATAATAATCAATCTGGTGCAGGTGGTAATGGCGGAGGAATGGTTTATGTGGTATGTTATGGTAATTTATCTGGTGCAGGAACTATTATTGCGGATGGTGCTAATGGTGCTAATTCTATTTTAGGATGTTCTTCAAACGATGGTGCTGGCGGCGGCGGTGGCGGTGGAACCATAATATTAAATGTTAATGGTTTAACAAGTTTAACTGCTCCAACTGCATTAAGTGCAAAAGGTGGAGATGGTGGAAATGTAAATTTTAATTGTATTTTATTAAATAGCGAAGCTTATGGCCCTGGGGCAAGTGGAGGAGGAGGCTACCTTAAAGTTTCAGGAACTTTGCCTTCTAATAATATCAATGGCGGTGCTAATGGCATAGTAACGGGTAATACTGGAAATATCTCAACTAGTTTTCCACCAAATGGTGCTACAAAAGGTGCTATTGGTTCAACAGGTGTTATTACCAACTATACTTTAAATGCTTCTCCAAATCAAACTGTTTGCACAAGCCAAAGTTTTACATTAACTGCTACATCAACTCAAACATCTAGTACAGTAAGTTGGTACAATGCAGCTTTTGGTGGCACAGCAATTTCAACAGGTACTACTTATATTTCTTCTGGTTATTTAGTTGCAGGAACCTATACTGTTTATGCGGGTGTGTGTCCTGGTACATATCGTCAGCCAATAATAATTACAGTTACTTCTGGTTTAAGTATGGTTGTAAATTCACCTACCATTTGTGCTGGGCAAACAACCACTTTAACAGTTTCAGGAGCAACCTCGTATACATGGAGCAGTGGAGCTATTACAAATTCAATAGTTGTAAATCCTACTTCAACATCAATTTTTACAATTAATGGAACATCACCTACATGTTCCGGAACACAAACAGCTATTGTAAATGTTATACCAAATCCAACAGTAAGCGTAAGTTCTGTTACGATTTGCTCTGGAAGAACAGCAACTTTAGTTGCATCTGGTGCATCATCTTATTCCTGGATGCCTAGTGGTTTTACAACTAGTTCAATTATTGTTTCTCCAACCGTTACAACAAATTATACAGTTATTGGCACTATTGGTATTTGCACAAACACTTCAAATGTAAATGTAACAGTAATTAATACCCCTACTTTGAGTTTGGCTTCTCAAACAATTTGTGCGGGACAAACCGCAACATTCAATGCCACTGGAGCCGCAACTTATACCTGGGTTCCTGGTTTAACAACAGGTACAATTTATACAATAACGCCAACTACTAGTACTGTAATTACATTAATTGGAGCAAATTCATCATGCACCGCACAAGCCACGGCATCAGTTACTATTGGTTCAAGTATTACAATTTCTGTAAATAGTCCTACAATTTGTGCCGGACAAAGTACCACATTAATTGCATCTGGTGCATTATCATATACGTGGAATACAGGGGCAATTACAAATTCAATAGTTGTTAACCCATCATCTACCAGTGTATACACAATTTCGGCTAGTTCAGGATTATGCAGTGGTTTAAATACATCTACTGTATTAGTAAATCCTACACCAGCCTTAACTGTATCAAATGCAACAATTTGTTCTGGTTCACAAGCTACTTTAACTGTTTTGGGAGCAAGTTCATTAACTGTTTCACCTACTCCCTTGTCAATTACTGGGAGTACAATTGTATATGCACCATTATTATCAAATACAACATACACAATAACTGGATCAAATGGTTTTTGTAGTTCTGCATTTGTTGGAACAATTAATGTTATTCCAAATCCAACGGTTTCTGTTAATAGTTCAACAATTTGTTCAGGTTCAACTGCAACCTTAATTGCCACTGGAGCTTCAACTTATAGCTGGAATACAGGCGCATTAACCAATTCTATATTAGTAACTCCTATAAGTAATACTAATTATACAGTTACTGGTTTTAATGGAATTTGTAATTCTACAATTGTTGCAAGTGTGGTTGTACATACAGTTACCGTAAATAATTATAGCATTACTGTTCCAATTTGTAACCAAAGTGCCATTTTATTTGCAGGTACTAGTTCTGCAACAAGTTATACTTGGTCAAATGGCGTTAATTCTTATAGCCAGGCAGTAACCCCATCAGTAACTACATCATATTCAGTTACAGGAACAGATAGTTTTGGTTGTTTAGCATTAAATGGAGTTACAACTTTAAGTGTTATAAACGTAATTGCTGGGTTTGACGGAATAAATAATCAATATGTTTTGCAAGGAAGCAACTTGAATTTAACAAATACAAGTAGTGCAGATGCTGTGACATATGAATGGGATTTTTGTGGTGGTAGTTCTTCAAATTTAATTAATCAAACTTATTTGGCTTTAGATACAGGATATTGCTGCATTAAATTAATTGCAATGAATGGATTATGTAGAGATTCTGTTACTAAATGTTTTAACATAGTAAGCGAGCCAAGTATTATTGCACCTAACGTTTTTACTCCAAATAATGATGGTAAGAATGATGTTTTTAAATTTAGAACAATTGGAATTAAAAAATTAGAATGTACAATTTACGACAGATGGGGTTTAAAATTGTATGAATGGGATGGTGTAAATGGAGGATGGGATGGAAACACTAAGAATGGTGTAGCTCCTGATGGCACCTATTTTTACATTTTGAATTATTCTGATTATAACGATATAAATAAAAAATTGAAAGATAGTTTTCAGATATTCTCTAACTAATTTTTCAATTTTTTATTCAATTATTGGCTTTGTATTAGATTTACACCTAATTAATGTGTGAAATATACTTCTTAATTAGTAAAGGATTATTATTCTATAAATTACATTACTATTTTAGTAATAAGAAATTCCTTAATTATGAAAAAATCAATATTACATCTCAGGATTGCGATAATTCTTATTTTATTAGTTTTTAATAAAATTATAACGGCACAAATTGTGGGGACTACAGGGTACATTATTGGTTCACATGTGGAAATTGGAGTAGATGGAACAGGTGGATTTGAAGGTGCCTCTGGTGCCGCACCAGTAGGAACTCATTTTAGAGGTGGATTTGGATTAAATGGCTTTGTTGCAAATCCGCAATTAGATAGTTGGGCAAATTATAATGGTGATTTTTTTACTCCTGGATCACCTGAAAATGGTTGGGGCTTACAAGTAGGTGGAGTAAATTATAGTAATAATTGTGTTGGAGAATTTGCAATTAATGGTTCATTAACTAATTATACACATATACTGGATTGTTATAATTTAGATTGGGAAGGAACAGCATTATTGGGATCTAATGTAATAAAAACAAAAATTAATTACTTTTTACAAGAAAACGATTTATTTTATACTACAACAATTGTTCTTACAAATAATTCTACAACCACAATTCCTTTGATGTATTATTACCGTAATGTTGATCCAGATAATAATGAATCAATTTCTTTTGATTTCGATACACATAATACAATTGAAGATCAAGCAGGTGGACCTAGTGGTTGTCAACTTGCCTGTGTAAGTGGTTCACAAGTTTCAGTGCCAGGTGTTTCCTCTGATTCATATTTAGCGTTTGCAGCAGTTGGTGCAGATTATAGAGTTTCTTACGGTGGATTTTCTAATAGGTCAGCTTCTGATATTTGGAACGGAACAGGTGGTTTAACAGGAACTGTTGGTTCTACTAATTTTGCAGATGAGGCAATTTCTTTAGCATTTAAAATTCAAAACTTTTTACCTGGTACTTCTCGTACTATAAAATTTGTAACAATATTAAATTCATCTGATAAAAATAGAGCATTAGCTAATTTATTATATTTAACCTATCCTGGTTCTACTTTTTACCCACCTTCTGTGTGTAGTAATGTAATTGATACAGTTAAGGTTTGCGGAGGTTCTTCTTATATTCAGGTTGAAGGTCCTAATGTTTTAGATTACAATTGGAGTTGGAGTCCAACTACATTTTTATCGAGCCCTTTAACTTATAGTACACTAGTTTCACCTACAACTACTGTAGTTTATACAGTAACTGGAACACCTGCTTCTACAGTTTGTGTTTCGCCAATTCCACTTACTTACACAATTGCAGTTAAACCATATCCACCAATGGGTTTTAGTATTACACCTGGTGATAGTGTTAAAACATGTGTTGGAGTTGCTGTTTCATTTACGGCAAGTGGTGGAACTAATTATTCTTGGACAGGGCCCGGTGGTTTTACTGGTTCAACAGGTGCAGTTGTAATTACTCCAACAACTGTTATCAGTAGTGGAGTTTATGTAGCCATGGCTACAAATACACTTACAGGATGTTCAGCTTCTGGTACTATACACGTAACTGTTTATCCAAATCCATTAATTACTGCAGCATCGTCAACAATATGTTCAGGTCAAACAGCCACATTACTTGCCACTGGTGCTGATACATATACATGGAGTCCTGGTTCAGCTTTAGGTAATCCTGTTACTGTAACTCCTACTGTAACAACAACTTATTCTGTTGGTGGAACGTATACAATTAGTGGTTGTAAATCAACAAAAACATCAACGGTAACTGTTATTCCAAATGCAATCGCAAGTTTTACAGGCTTAACTTCTGGGCAAACATTTTTAGTTGGCGATATGTTAAATATAACAAACACTAGTACCAATTTTACCTCTTATAATTGGACATTATGCGATGGTTCAAGTTCTACTGCCTCAACTGTTGCTATACCATTAACTGAGGTAGATGAATGCTGTATTAAATTAGTTGCAACAAATGGAATGTGTAAGGATTCTTTGAGTAAATGTTACAATGTAATTCCAAAATATAGTCTTTATATACCAAATGTATTTACTCCAAATGGTGATAATGTTAATGATGTGTTTAGAATTACTGCTCTTGGTATTAAAGACGATGCTAAAGTTGCAATTTATAACAGATGGGGAACAAAACTTTATGAATGGACTGGACTTTCTGGAGGTTGGGACGGTAACACAAAATCTGGTCAAGCTCCATCTGGGACTTATTTCCTTATCATTAATTATACAAAAATTGATGGTGGTGAGGCTAAAACTGATAAAGGATTTTTTACATTATTTAGAGATTAATATTTTAAATAAATTGGATTTTAATAGATAAATAAATTGATTTTTAGGTATCAAAAAAAACCGAATAATTTTTAATTTAAAAATTGTTTGGCTTTTTTATTTTAAAAATTGTTTTCTAATTTATAAAACATGAAAATGTAATATTGGTTTAAATTGAATTTTAATAGATTCATCTTGAGTGAAACTAGGTTTTCAGTTATTTAAATAATTTGTTAAATGAGGATGTTTTTTTATTTTTATAAAAAATATTTTTATGAATTTTTCAATTAAACATAGATTATCAGAAATAAAAAAATATTCCTTAATTTTTATTTCTATTTTATTAACTAATTCTGTTAATGCTCAAATTGTTTTTCCAGGAGGATTTATTAAAGGAACAAGTGTTGAAATTGGAGTAGATCCAGTTGGAGGTTTTGAAGGAGCTTCTGGAGCTCCTGCAGGATTTCATCCAAGAGGTGGAGCTGCTGGTAGATTTGGGTTTGTCGCTAATCCAGCAGTTGATGGATGGGCAACTTGGAATGGTGATTTTTTTACACCAGGTACTCCCGAAAATGGTTGGGGTATACAAATAGGAACTACGCAATTAAGTAATAATTGTCAGCCAACTCCTGGTCCACCTGCTATAACAGGTTCTTTAACTGGATACTCACATGTTTTAGATTGTTATAATTTGGATTGGGAAGGATCGGTAACTTCAGGTACAAATGTAATTGGAGCAAAAGTAAATTATTTTTTACAGGAATTTGATTTATTTTATACAACAACAGTCATTCTTACTAATAACTCTGCAACCACTATCCCTTTAATGTATTATTACAGAAATGTGGATCCTGATAATAATCAATCCTATCCTGGTGGCCCAGGAAGTTTTGTAACTATCAATAAAATTGAAGATCAAGCAGGTGGCGTATCTGGATGTCAGCTGGCTTGTGTAAGTGCGTCTCAAGCTCCTTCAGGTGTTATGCCAGCTTCTTATATGGCTTTTGCTGCTGTTGGCTCTGAATATAGAGTTAGTTATGGTGGATTTAGTGAGCGTTCTGGTGCAAATATTTGGAATGGTATAGCACCTTCAATTGGAACTTTAGGTTCTGTTCATACAGGAGATGAGGCAATTTCTCTATCATATAGAATTCAAAACTTTTTGCCAGGAACTTCACGCACTATTAAATTTGTTACTATATTAAATGCAGCCGACAAAAATATAGCTTTAGCTAACTTATTGTATTTATCTTATCCAGGCTCAGGCTTTTTCCCTCCTTCATCTTGTAACCCTGTAGTAGATACTGTAAAAGCTTGTGGTGGAAGTACTATCATACAAGTAGATGGTCCAAATTATTCTGATTATAATTGGAGTTGGTCGCCAGGAACTTTTTTATCAGGTACAACCTCATATAGTGCTGTGGTTACGCCAACTGCTACAATCGTATATACAATTACTGGTACACCAATTTCAACAGTTTGTGTTTCTCCAATACCTTTATCTTATACAATTGCAGTTAAGCCTTTACCTCCTTTACCTGTTACTATTAGTCCAAGTTTAACTTTATGTCAAAATGCCTCAGGAAGTTTAACAGCTGGTGGTGGTTCATATTATGTATGGACTGGCCCTGGAAGTTATAGTGGATCTGGATCAACTGTTACAATTACACCAACTTCAACATTATCATCCGGTACATATTCTGCAGCCATTACAAATACAAATGGTTGTACTGCAACTGCCACTGTTGATGTCTATGTTATTCCTTCACCTTCAGTATCTGTGAATTCTCCAACAATTTGTTCTGGACAAACGGCTACAATTACTGCTACAGGTTCTTCTTTAACTTCATATACTTGGAGTCCAGGAGGTTTATCAGGAACTACTTATACTACTGCACCTGTAACAACTTCTACAGTTTTAGTTACAGCTACAGATGGTACTTGCATTGCACAAGCAACTTCAACTATTAGTATTTTATCATTTAGTGTAAATAATGCAACTGTTTGTCCAGGTCAAGCAGCAATTTTAACTGGTACAGGTACAGTTTCTTCTTATTCATGGAATACTGGAGCAACAACATCATCAATATCTGTTACACCTATTTCAACTACGGTATATTCATTAACTGGAATTGGAGCCTCTTGTTCTTCTGTTTTAACTACAACTGTTACTGTTACACCAAACCCTACAATTACTATTTCAACGCCAACCATATGTGCTGGTAACCAACCAACGTTTAGTGTAAATGTTACTGGTGCTACTGGTGCTCCAACGGTATTACCAGTTGGTTCTTTAGTTTCAGGTTCTGCACCTGCTTATACAGTGGTTGCTCCAATATTTGCTTCTACAGGTACAATCACAGTTACTGCTACAAATGGATTATGTCCTAGTGTAAAAACTGGAACTGTAATAGTTATTCCTAATCCAACTGTTACAATAAGTTCTAGCTATACATTTTGTGCTGGTAATACCGCTACATTAACTGCGGGAGGTGCAACATCCTATTCTTGGACACCAGGTGGCGAAACAACTAGTTCAATAATTGTAACTCCATCTTCAACAACTGTTTATTCTTTAACAGGCACTAGTTCAGTTGGGGGATGTTTTTCTGGTAAAACAGGTACAGTTACAGTTATTCCTGCAGCAGTAGCAAATTATACTGGTTTAACTAGTGCTCAAGTATTTACTGTAGGTAATGTTTTAGAAGTAACTAATACAAGTTCTAACTATACAACTATTAATTGGACATTATGTGATGGTAGTAATTCTACAGCAAATAATATTGTAATTCCATTAACTAAATTAGAAGATTGCTGTATCAAATTAGTTGCAAAAAACGCATACTGTTCGGATTCAATTACAAAGTGTTATAAAGTTGTTCCTGAATTTTATATAGTTGTTCCTAATGTATTTACTCCAAATGGAGATAATACTAACGAAATTTTTAAATTTAATAATTCAGGCGTAAAAGAAATGAATGTATTAATTTATGATAGATGGGGATTAAAAATGTATGAGTGGTCAGGACTTACTAGTGGTTGGGACGGAAATGCTAAATCTGGTCCTGCTCCTTCAGGTACTTACTTTTATATTTTAAATTACACCAAAAACGATGATACTTCTAAATCTGAAAAAGGATTCTTCCAGTTATTTAGAGATTAGTATATTTGCTTCTTTAAATATATAAATGTTAGGTTTTAGAGAAGAAATTTTATTAAAAATCTCCGTTCCAATTTACGCTTTAGTTATTGTAACGGAGATTTTATATAGTTACTGGTTTCATAAAAAATATTATTCAGTAAAAGGTGTTTTATCAAATCTATATTTAACTAGCTTAAATATGGCTTTAGACTTGCTAATTCGTGGAATATGTCTTTTAGTTCTTTTGTTCTTTTATAAATACAGATTTTTAGAAATTAATTATTCTTTACATCCAGTTTTATATTGGGTAAGTTTGTTACTTCTACAAGATTTTATGTTTTATTGGCTTCATAGAATTGATCATTATTGTAGATTTTTTTGGGCAGTACATGTTACACATCATTCATCAGAAGAATTTAATTTAACAGTTGGTTTTAGATCTTCTGTTTTTCAACCATTGTATCGTTTTATTTATTTTATACCTCTTTCTTTGTTAGGATTTAATCCTTTAGATACCTTATTTATGTATGCGGCTACTCAAATTTATGGAATATTAATTCATACCAGAACTGTAGGAAAATTAGGTATTTTAGAGTGGGTATTTTCTACACCATCGCATCATAGAGTGCATCATGCTAGTAATATTAAATACTTAGATAAAAATATGGGAATGGTATTAATAATTTGGGACAGATTATTTGGAACCTTTGCAAATGAAGATGAAACGGTTGTTTACGGTCTTACAGCAAATATTAATACTTACAATCCTGTTACAATGGTATTTCATGAATGGAAGGCGTTATATAATGATTTTAAAAACGCTAAAGGATTAAAAAATAAATTAGGATATGTTTTTGGTCCTCCAGGTTGGAGTCATGATGGGAGCAGAAAAACATCGAGTCAACTTCGAAAAGAATTATCTAGCAAGTAAGAAAATAATTTTTGTACATTTGTTACTATGGCAAATGTAGTTACCTTATTTAAACAAGTTACCCATTTTTTTAATCACAAATTATGGCGTGTAAGATTAGATAAATTAGATAAAAAACAAGGATTTTTTTTAAAACACCTACGTATTTTTACTCTTGCTATTAATGGCTTTAATGAAGATAAATGTTTGTTAAAGGCTACTGCTCTAACGTATTATACCTTGTTTTCTATTGTTCCAATAATTGCTTTAGCATTTGCAATTGCCAAAGGGTTTGGGTTTCAGGCAGATTTACAACAGCAATTATTAAATAATTTTGCGGAACAAAAAGATGTATTGTTACAAGCTTTTGATTATGCTGATAAAATGTTAAATAACACAAAAGGTGGTTTAATTGCAGGTGTTGGGGTTATTTTATTACTATGGAGTGTAATGAAATTATTAGGTAGCATTGAAAATAGTTTTAATGAAATATGGGAAATAAAAAAAGATAGAACTTGGGTAAGAAAAATTACAGATTACTTATCAATCATGCTAATTGCACCAATTTTTTTAATTTTATCGGGTAGTGTTACAGTTGGCTTAAAAACCGGATTAGATACTGTGGCATCTAGTTTTTCTGTAATCTCTCCAATGAATGCAGTGTTGCTTAAAATATTTGCATTTACTCTTATTTGGGGCATGTTTATATTTTTATACATGGCTTTGCCAAATACAAAAGTTACTTTTAAAGGTGCGGTTAGAGGTGCATTTGTAGCTGCATTTTTATTTGAATTACTTGAGTGGGCATATGTATCGTCTCAAATTGGTGTAGGTTCGTATAATAAGATTTATGGCAGTTTTGCGGCTTTGCCTTTATTTTTAATTTGGGTTCAATATTCGTGGTTCGTGGTATTATTTGGTGCAGAGTTAACATTTGCCTGGCAAAATGTAGATCATTATGAATTAGAAGCTGATATAAATAATATTAGTGATAGGTATAAAAGAGTTATAGCTTTAATGATTGGGAACCATGTTGTTAAGCATTTTAATGAAGGAAAGCCAGCTTTAACTGCTTTTGAAATTGCCCAAAATCTTGATTTACCTGTTAGGTTGGCTCGAACTATAATTAATGAATTTATAGAAACCGGAATATTTAATGAAGTTAAAGTTGCAAATGATAAAGATACTGGCTATCAACCTGGTATTTCTGATTCTAAATTAACAGTAAAATTTATAATTGATAAATTGGATGAAAAAGGAGTTAATGAGCTTCCTCTTGATAATTCGGCGGAATTAGAGGTTATTAATAAATTAATGTTAGAGATGGATGAAGTTTTAAATACTTCTAAGGGAAATACATTAGTAAAAGATATTTTATGATTTTAAAAACTATAATTGCGGAGTTAGAAAAGTTTGCACCATTATCGTATCAAGAACAATATGATAATTCTGGTTTGTTAACAGGAAATGCAGAACAAGAAATCACGGGTGCCTTGCTTTGCCTTGATTGTATTGAAGCAGTAGTAGAAGAGGCTATTTCTAAAAAGTGTAATTTAATTATTGCACATCATCCTATAATTTTTGGTGGATTAAAAAAAATTAATGGAAAAAATTACGTTGAAAGAACTATAATAAAAGCCATTCAAAACAATATTGCGATTTATGCTTGTCATACAAATTTAGATAACGTTAAGCTTGGAGTAAATAAAATAATTGCCAATAAATTGGGATTAATTAATACCTCAATTCTTCAACCAAAATCAAACCTTTTAAAGAAATTAATAACTTTTGTTCCAAATGATTCATTAGAAAAAGTGAGAGAGGCTTTATTCAATGCAGGAGCTGGAAATATTGGTAATTACAGCGATTGTAGTTTTGTGCTTAATGGAGTAGGGTCATTTAAAGCTAATCAGCAATCTAAACCATTTGTAGGTGAACCTGGAATTGTGCATTTTGAGAAAGAAACACGATTGGAGGTAATATTTGAGTCCTATAAAGAGAATGTTATTATTAGTAACTTAAAGCAAAATCATCCTTATGAAGAAGTTGCTTATGATATTATAAATCTTGGGAATTTAAACCATGAAGTTGGATCAGGTTTAATTGGTGAATTTGAAAAACCTATATCTGAAAATGAATTTTTAGCCCGTTTAAAATCTATATTTAAGGTAAAATTCATAAAACATACTAAATTTTTAAATAATGAAATTAAAACTGTTGCCTTATGTGGTGGCAGTGGCAGTTTTTTATTAAAGAATGCAATGTCTTCAAAATCAGACGCTTACATTAGTTCTGACTTTAAATACCATGAGTATTTTGATGCAGAAAATAAGGTATTAATTGCCGATATTGGACATTATGAATCAGAACAGTATACTCCTGAAATTTTTTATGATATTATATCAAATAAATTTCCTACTTTTGCCACTTATTTAACAGAAATAAACACTAACCCAGTTAATTATTTTTAAAAACTATGTGTGCTAAAATTAAAGAGAAACTTGACGCATCTATTGAAGGTAAACTTCGTGCTTTATATGAATTACAAATTATCGATTCTAAAATAGATCGTATTCGTACAATTAGAGGTGAGTTACCACTAGAGGTTCAAGATTTAGAAGATAGCGTTGCTGGTTTAGAAACTCGTGTAAATAATTTATCTGAAGAGTTAA
>CALMMX010000207.1 GCA_937868545.1 uncultured Bacteroidota bacterium | reverse complement strand
TTTGGTGTTTTGTCTAGACTTTTTTGTTTCTTTTTTCGTCATGGAAAAAAGAAAATGAAAAAAATGTTTGAAAGTCTACTATATATTTTCCTTCAACATCTTTAATACACCTTCCGATACGGGATATTCAAACCTTCTAGCAAATAAATGAGCCGATTTTTTTAAATCAGAAAAATCAGTTTCATCTAAATTAGCAGGTACATTTCCATTTTTAAATTCCCAAACAATATGACGTAAATTGTCATTTACGGCTTGTTCTTTAAAAGGAGAATTTAATATCACCGTTTGAAAAAACAATTCTTCGGCACAAAAGGTATAGTTAAACCTTTTTAAATACAATGGGTTTTCTTTTAAAAAATCACTTATATAACTGCAACAATCTTTACTTAATGTCCACCATGTAGAACCACCATGCAACTGTTGGTTTTCAAAATTTAAATTCCGTTTTATGCCAAGTTTTTTTTGATAGGCTATTAATTTATGAATTAACCAACCATATTTTCCTTTAGCATTTATTGTATCGTATAAGTTGTAATATTGTAAACGATCTAAGCCACCATTTGCCCATATTTTGGTTGGTAAACTAAAGAATTCTAAAAATTGTTTTCCTTTGTTTTCGTTTAAAAACGTGTTAAAATATGCTGATGATTTTAATGGAAAATCATGACCACTTATTAAATGTAAATAGTCAATGTTTTTATCTTTTAAAGCCTCATTCATTAATAATAATGAGCATTTTAAATGATTTACTCCCCCCCAATTGGTTACAAAATCCCTACTAATAAATACACGCTTATTTTGATTTTTAAGTGATTGTAAATCATTTTCGGAGATAGTACTTTTCTTATCAATATGAATATAAAAACTAAAATTATCATCAAAATGATTCATAATCTCACGAAGGTGATTTATGTTTTTATATGCTGTAATTAATATTGCTTGATTCATATTTATACTACAAATATATTTATTTGATTATCAAAAAGGGAGTATTAATAACATTTGTTTTTTGAGTAATTTATTAGCTTATAAATACGATTAATTTTGCTATTTTTAAGGGCAATAAAATTAATGAGTTCTAATTCTATTATAAAAGTTGAGGGTTTAGCTAAGCAATACTTGTTAAATAAATCCTTATTACCCAAAAACGATACGTTATATGGCAGCTTTGTTAATGGATTAAGAAATGCAAAGAATTTTGCTCGTAAAAAACAAACTGAAGAGTTTTGGGCATTACAAGACGTTTCCTTTGAAGTGCAACAAGGAGATAGAGTAGGAGTTATTGGGCGTAATGGTGCAGGTAAATCAACTTTGTTAAAAATTCTATCACGTATTACACCTCCAACCAAAGGTAGAATAGAGTATTCTGGAAGAATGGCTTCTTTATTAGAAGTTGGTACAGGCTTTCATGGCGATTTATCGGGTAGAGAAAACATTTATTTAAATGGTTCTATTTTAGGAATGACTAAACAGGAAATTGATAAAAAATTTGATGAAATAGTTGATTTTGCTGAAGTAGAACGTTTTTTAGATACTCCTGTAAAAAGATATAGCAGTGGAATGTATGTGCGTTTGGCATTTGCTGTTGCTGCTAATTTAGAACCAGATATTTTAATTGTTGACGAAGTATTAGCTGTTGGTGATGCTGCCTTTCAAAAAAAATGTTTGGGTAAAATGAATGATGTAAGTAGCAAAGAAGGACGTACAATCTTATTTGTAAGTCATAATATGGGTGCTGTACAAAATTTATGTAACAAAGGTTTATTTTTACAAAGTGGTAAAGCAATGGATTATGGTAATATAAATAGCGTTATAAAAGGCTATTTAGATGAAGGAAATACCATTTCGAGCTCTGTTTTTACATTTGAAGAAGAAGAGAATTATCAAAAATCAAAAGCGTATTTTACGAAAGTTGAATTAAGAGATAGCAAAGGTAATTTGAGCTCTGATTATCCTGTTGGTGATTCTATAGATATCCATATTCAGTTTGAATCCACCATTTCGTTAGATGGCACTGTATTAGGATTTGGAATTTTATCTTCTACCGAACTACCAATAATTACTAGCTGGACAGTTCCCGAAAATTTTAAAAAAGGTACAAATGAAGTAGTATTTACGTTTAGTAATATACATTTAGTACCAAGTGTTTATAAATTGGTTTTAGGCCTTTCTAGAGGTAATGAATCTATTGATTTTATTGGCAACAAAGTGTTTTTTAGTATTTCGGATATTTTAAATGTTCCAGATGCAAATAGAATTGTAAATACCAATAGTGGTGTATTATTAAATCAATTCCCTTATAAGATTTTATAATCTTATTACAAATAAAAATTGCAATTATGTTTAACAGAGATAATTATATAAATAGCCCAATAGAAATTGAAAGGGAATTATTACTCTTATTACAAAAAGAGAATGTAAAAAATGTGTTTGATATTGGGGCATGTGAAGCGGAAGATTCTATTAGATACTCTTTATTATTTCCAAATTCTACCGTTTATGCCTTTGAACCTCGTAAAGATAATTTAGCTATTGGGCAAAAATCTATATTAAAATATAACAGACCAAACATTGTTTTAGAAAACATTGCTTTAAGTAAAGAAAATGGCACAGCTGAGTTTTTTCTTTCAGAAGGACGCCCTGCGGATGCAACGGAAGAACATCAATGGGATTTTGGTAATAAATCTAGTTCCTTATTACCACCAACCGAAGAAATGAAGAAACACACCTCATGGTTGCAATTCAATAATAAAATTGAAGTGGAAACCATGCGTTTAGATAATTATGTGGTAAATAAAAATATTTCGGAAATTGATTTTGTACATATTGATGTGCAAGGTGCTGAATTGATGGTTTTAGAAGGCGCTGGTGACTTTCTGAAAAAAATTAAATTAATTTGGATGGAAGTTGAAGCTGTTGAGTTATATAAAAACCAACCTTTAAAAAATGATGTAGAGCAATTTATGAAAAAAAATAATTTTGTAAATGTACTAGATACTGTTAATGAAGTGGCAGGAGATCAACTTTACGCTAATATGAATTACTTTACTGCCCAGGATTTTAAAAAATTAGAAAAAGAAAAGGTTCCTGTATCTTTTATTCAAAAATTGAAATCATTTTTTAGATCTTAATAAGATTTAATTTTAAATAACTATTGTTTTAGTGGATACACAGTTTGATACTACACTTACAGTTTTAATGCCTGTTTACAATGCTTCTTTGTTTTTAAAAGATGCTATTGAAAGTGTTTTAAATCAAAGCTATGCAAACTTTGAGTTTATAATTATAAATGATGGTTCTACAGATAATTCGCTTGAAATTATTAAGAGTTTTACAGATAAGCGTATTACCTTAATTAATAATGAAAGAAATTTAGGCATCATTAAATCTAGAAATATTGGTTTAAAAAGAGCAACTGGCAAGTACATTGCAAACATGGATGCTGATGATATTAGTTTACCAACTCGTTTCGAAAAACAAATTGATTATTTAGAAAAAAATCCTAAAGTTGCAATATTAGCTTCCAAACTTGTTTTAATAAACCAATATAATAAAGAAATTGGATATTGGCCCGAAGATAATAGCACTAATACCAAACAAGATATTTCAACTACTTTGCCAATTATAAATTGCATTGGACAACCAACAATTATGATGAGGAGCAGTGTTGTTAAAGTTTTTGGATATAAGGAGTTTAAAAACAACGAAGATTGGGGCATGTGGTTAGAAGTATTGGCCTCTGAATACGAAATAGATAAATTACCCGAAGTTTTATTAAGATACAGACAGCATTCTACAAGTACTACAGTTACTGCTAATAAACTTGGAGTTGAAAAAAAAATAATTTCATTTAAATACCACTATTTAAAATATAGAATAACACATGGCGTTTTCAAACGCACAGATAAACGTGTTTTGATTTCATATTTAAAAGATTGTTTAAAATACCTATTTAAGAGTTTATCTCCGCGTTTGTATTCTGTAGGTTTAACTTTAATGAAATTAAATAAAGCCAATTTCGTTAAGCAATATTTTACAGCACGTAAAGTATTTAAAAATTCAAATGCACCAATTATTTGGTTTTTCCCAGCTTTTCATACTGGTGGTGCCGAAAGAGTACATGCTTCTATTCTAGAAGCTGTTAATGCTAAAAATAGTATAACGTTAATTACGTCTAAATCTGATAATGCAGTTTTTTTGGATACCTTTTCTAAATACACTCAGGTTATAGAGGTTTATGATTTATTAAAATTTGATTTTTCAAAACGTTGGCTAGTAAAACAAATTAATAACCAAAACCCTAAAAAAGCGTTTGGCTGTAATTCGGAATTTTATTACAAAGTAATTCCAAACTTAAATACATCTATAGAATGTATAGATTTGGTTCATGCCTTTGTGCATAAGCATGAAATAGGTCCAGAAAAATGGAGCATAGCATGTATTGATAAATTAAGTCATAGAATTGTAATAAATCAAAAAACTAAAAATGATTTTATTGAATTCTATAATGAAAATGGAATTGAAAAAAAATATGTTTCTAACATACAATTAATTTCCAATTTTGTAGAAGCTAATCTAAATGTTGTACCAAAATCTACTGATAATCTTAAAGTGGCATTTGTAGGTAGAGGTAGTGAGGAAAAACGTGTTGGCTTAATTGCTAAACTGGCAAATAAAATCAGTAAACAACATTTAAATATCGAATTCCATTTTATTGGTGATGTAACAGCATCAATTCCTCCTGAATTTAAATCTAATTGCATTTTACATGGAGTAATTTCTGATGAAAAAATATTAAGTGAATTATATAATCAATTCCATATTTTAATAATTGCCTCAACGCGAGAGGGTTTTCCCATGGTTATAATGGAAGCTATGATGCATGGAGTAGTGCCAATTTGTACAAATGTTGGGGGCATTTCGGAACATGTTATTCAAAATAAAACAGGTTTTTTAATTAGTTCATTAGAAGAAAATGATATTATTACTGATTTTGAAACAAAAATTATTGAATTGTATTCAAACAGAAATGAATTACAAAAAATAGCCGAAGAAGCTCATAATTATGCACTATTGCATTTTAATAAAGAAGTTTTTAATAGTTCATATATTAAATTATTAGCTGTAAATTAAGTAATTATTAAATGACAAGAGAATTAAATACGGAGCCATTAATTTCAATTATTATTCCTTGTTATAATTATGCTCATTTTTTAAATGATTGTTTTATTAATTTATCTGAGCAATCTCATACCAATTGGGAATGTTTAATTATAGATAATAATTCAACGGACAACACAAAACAAGTTGTATTAGATTTTATTGAAAAAGACAAGCGTTTTTCCTATCATTTTCAACCAATAAAAGGGCCTTCTGCTGCAAGAAATTTGGGTATTGAATTAGCAAAAGGTGATTTTATACAATTTTTAGATGCGGATGATTTACTTGCTCTGCATAAATTTAAGAATGCACTTTCAATTTTTGCTATGAATAATGAATTGGATATTGTCTATTCAGGCATGCGGTATTTCCCAAATGAAAATCCAAGTGAATATTATTATTCAATGCGTTTAGATAAGTCTACTGATAAAGAATGGATGTGTTATGCTCAAGGTGGAATGGAAGCAATGTTGCCTCATTTGCTTAAGGAAAACATTATGGTTATTAGTTCACCATTAATTAAAGCGAGTAGTTTAAAAGAAATTGGATTATTTGATACGAGTTTGGCTTATAATGAAGATTGGGAATTGTGGCTCAGATTTGCTTTTGCTAATAAGCAATTTGCTGTAGATAAAGATGCCAATAGCTTTGCTTTAATTAGAGTTCATAAAACCAGCCATAGTAATAATGCCTTTAAAATGTTTTTAGCAGGTATTAAAATTGGTTTAAGATATGAAATTAAAATATCTAATCTCAATCTTACAAAACAATT
>CALMMX010000206.1 GCA_937868545.1 uncultured Bacteroidota bacterium | reverse complement strand
GAAGTTTTTTGTTCCTGAAACAGGAGAATGGGTTACACTTCGTGTATCTACATCTGCAATTAAAAATATTAATAAAAAAGGAATTTATGCATGTTTAAAAGACGCTGTTGAAGGCGGAATTTTAGCATAATTAAATTATAAATACCACAGAAAATGGCAAAAAAAGGAAATAGAATTCAAGTGATTTTAGAGTGCACAGAGCACAAAGATAGCGGTAAACACGGTACATCTCGTTACATTACTACTAAAAACAAAAAAAATACGCCAGATCGTATTGAGTTGAAAAAATACAACCCAATATTGAAAAAAATGACGGTTCATAAAGAAATTAAATAATCCATTAAACTTATAATAAAATGGCAAAGAAAGTAGTTGCAACCCTAAAGACTGGTAAAGGTAATAGCTTTACTAAAGTAATTAAAGTGATTAAATCACCAAAAACTGGTGCTTACGCTTTTAGAGAAGAAATCGTTCAAAATGAATTAGTTGCTGATTATTTGAAAAAATAATTTGCTTTGAAATACATATTAAAAAGCTTCTTCGGAAACGAAGAAGCTTTTTTGTTTTTATGATTTTTTTGAAGTAAATAGGGGCAGATTAGAAACTTAAAAACAGATTATAAAAAACTGCTATGAACGGATTTTTTAAAAATGTCTGCAAGCTAAAAGTGCACACCTATTAGTAATTCCTTTTTTAAGTCTTTCATTAGAATATTGCATACGTTAGTATGGGTGCGGAAGGTTTTGCCAAATCGGTGTGAAATCCTAGTTTTTCGGGCGGAAAAGCGCAGGATTTGCGTGACGAAAAACGGATTTGGCGATTTGGCTTGAATTTTTGCTTCTTTTTTTTCTAAGAAAAAAGAAGGTGAAAAAAGTTTGAGTTTTTGAGGAATCTCTAAATAATTAAGAAATTTACCAAAAATATCATTTTTCAATGTTCAATAATATTTTAATACATTTGTGCCGCATTATTTAAACAACTATGGGATTCTTCGATAAATTATTTGGTAAAAAAGAAAAAGAGACATTAAACGAAGGTTTATCAAAAACTAAAGAGAGTTTTTTTGGCAAATTAGCCAAAGCAGTAGTTGGTAAATCTACTGTAGATGCTGATGTATTAGATAATTTAGAAGAAGTATTAATTTCTGGAGATGTAGGGGTAAGTACTACCCTAAAAATAATTACACGAATTGAAGATAGAATTGCAAAAGATAAATATGTAAGTACTTCTGAACTTAATTCTGTATTAAAAGAAGAAGTAGCAGCCTTATTAACTGAAAATAACTCAACTGATACAGTAAGTTTTGAAATTCCAAAAGATAAAAAACCTTATGTGATTATGGTTGTGGGCGTTAATGGAGTTGGCAAAACTACTACCATTGGTAAATTATCTCATCAATTTAAAAAAGCAGGTTACAGTGTTGTTTTGGGTGCTGCAGATACATTTAGAGCTGCCGCTGTTGAGCAATTAACTATTTGGAGTCAAAGAGTTGGTGTTGATATTGTAAGTCAAGGTATGAATGCTGACCCTGCAAGTGTGGCCTTTGATACATTAAGCAGTGCAAAAGCAAAAAATGCAGATATTGTAATTATTGATACTGCAGGACGTTTGCATAATAAAATTAATTTAATGAACGAGCTTACCAAAATAAAAACGGTAATGAAAAAAGTAATTCCTGATGCACCACATGATGTACTTTTGGTTTTAGATGCTAGTACAGGACAAAATGCTATTGAGCAATGCAGGCAGTTTACAGCAGCAACGGATGTTACCTCATTAGCCCTTACAAAATTAGATGGAACAGCTAAAGGTGGTGTAGTTATAGGTATTTCAGATGAGTTTAAAATTCCAGTAAAATATATTGGTGTTGGCGAAAAAATGGACGATTTACAAGTATTTAATCGCACTGAGTTTGTTGATAGTTTGTTTAGCACAAATTAATCTGTAAAGCATTTAATCAAAGAATTACCAGCTTTATCCAAGCTTAATAATAAGTTGATGTAAAATTAGTTTTACTTTTAAAAGTAAAATATTATATTTATAAAGTAGATTAATTAGATTATCTTTTTATGAATAAATTAATACTGTTTTTATTAGCTGCACCTTTATATTTTTTCGCGTCAAACGGAGATGGTTCAATTGGTCCTCGATCTGCTGCTTTAGGTCATGCTTCATCTTGTTTATACGATGTGTGGAGTTCAAGAAATAATCAAGGCAGTCTAGGATTTGTTAGACAAGCTGAAGTAGGGGCTTTTTATGAAAATCGTTTTTTTGTAAAAGAATTATCTCAAAATGGTTTTGCGGCTGTATTGCCAATTAAAAAAGGAACCTTTAGTTTAGCATATTCTTCTTTAGGATATAAATTATATAGAGAATCGCAAGTAACATTAGGCTATGGTATGAAATTGAACGAAAGCATATCTGTAGGTGTTGGTTTTGATTATTTAAACACAAAGATTGCTGACATTTATGGTAAAGCAAATGCATTTACTGGTTCCTTAGGATTAACCATAAAATTACTTCCACAGTTAACTATTGCATCTCATTTATACAATCCATTTAGAGTTTCAATTACAAATTATAATAACGAAAAAGTTCCAACCATTTTTAAGTTTGGTGCACAATACCATTTTTCAAAACAAGTATTTTTAATTGGTGAAGCTGAAAAAACTTCTGCCCAAAAAATTAATGTAAAAGCTGGTATTGAGTATAAACCAAGTTCACTTATATATTTAAGAGTAGGTGGCGCTTCTTATCCTACTCAAGCAGCATTTGGTGTGGGTGTTAATTATAATGGATTAAAAATTGATGTTAGTTCAATGTATCATTCAGTTCTTGGATTATCACCACAAATTGGCCTTAGTTATGGTTTTGGTAAAAACTTTGACAAATCTGCATCAACTCCTCAAGTATATTAATAGTTAAAAAGTGTAATGATTAAAAAAGTTAGTTACATATTTTTATTTTTCTTGATTGTATTCAAATCGAATGCACAAATAGATTCTATTGTCCCAAAAAATAATGAGCAAGTTGATGAACAAATAAATCAAAATATTGAATTGTTATCTGAGCAAATGCAATCAGAAGATGGTGATATTTCAAATATCACCGAAATTTATACCTATTTAAAAAAACACCCGCTTAATTTAAATAAAGCTACAAAAGAAGAGTTAGCAGATATGCAACTGTTAAGCGATATTCAAATAAATAACCTAATTAAGCACCGCGAAAAAAATGGCTATTTAATGACCATTTACGAACTGCAAACTATTGATGGCTTTGATGTTACAACGATAAAAAAAATATTACCTTTTTCGTATGTAAGTGATAATTTTAATTCGACATTTTTTAGCACCAAAGAAATGTTTAAAGATGGTAAGCATGAAGTAGTATTTAGAGTGCAAAGAATTCTTGAAAAGCAAGTTGGGTATTTTACGCCTGATAGTATCACAAAAGCCAATAAGCCAAATTCTTATTATTTAGGAGATCCAAATAGAGTATTTGCTCGTTATCGATTTCAATATAATAATGCAGTAAGTGTTGCAATTAGTGGCGAAAAAGTTGCTGGTGAACAATTATTTAAAGGAACCCAAAAACAAGGATTTGATTTTTATAGTGGGCATATTGCTGTAAAAAACATTAAGTTTATTAGAACTTTAGTAATTGGTGATTACCAAGCAACTTTTGGGCAAGGTTTAACTATTTGGCAAGGATTTGCTTTTGGAAAATCAGCATCACCAATGAATGTGAAACGTTCTGCAATTGGAATAAAACCTTATTATTCATTTGATGAAAACAGATTTTTTAGGGGTGCTGCAGGTACTTTTAAAATTAAAAACTTTGAATTGTCGGGATTAGTATCTTATAAAAAAATAGACGCTAATACTACACTTGCTGACACTTTAGCAAATGGAGAAATTGATGTGGTTGGTGTTAGTAGCTTAGAAACTGGCGGATTACATAATACTAATAGTTTAATTCAAGATAAAGGTGCTATAACACAAACTATATTAGGGGCAAATGCTGCCTATAATAAACGAAATTTGCATGTTGCTGTTACTGCTCAAAATATGAATTTAAGTGCAGATTTAATTAGTACTCCAAGTTTATATAATAAATATAATTTCCAAGGTAAACATAATTTTGTTGGTGGTGCTGATTATAGTTATGTAGTTAAAAATGCCAATTTATACGGAGAATTTTCGGTAAGTGAAAGTGGAGGCAAAGCGTTTTGCCAAGGATTGATTTTAGCGTTAGATCCAAAGCTTACATTTATTTCTCATTATAGACATTTTGATAAAGATTTTCAAAATTTGTATGGCAATGCTTTATCTGAAAACACATTGCCTCAAAACGAAAAAGGTATTTATATTGGCATGGAAGCCAAATTATTTAAGGCATTTACTTTATCTATGTTTTTAGACCAATATAAATTTGATTGGTTAAAATCTTCTGCTAGTGCTCCATCTGGTGGACGAGATATTTTTACACAATTAAACTACACACCTACAAAGAAAATTGATATGTATGTGAGATTCAGACATCGCACTAAATATCAAAATAGTACAGTAGATAATTACTATGATTATTTATCGCCTTATGTGCAACAAAATGTTCGTTATAATTTTTCTGCTCAAATTTCTCCAGAAATAAAAATAAAATCAAGAATAGAATACACACACATAATTAAATCTGATGCGCCAAATGAAGATGGTGCAGCATTTGCACAGGATGTTATTTATAAAAAATTGAATAGCCCATTTTCATTTACAGTAAGATATGCAGTTTTTGATTCTAAGAGTTATGATAGCCGTTTATATATTTATGAGAATGATGTATTGTATGGTTATTCTGTTCCAGCATTATATTATAAAGGACAAAGAGCTTACGCATTAGTTAATTGGGATATTACCAGAAATTTTGAAATTTGGGTTAGAGTTGCACAAACAATTTTAGATAATAAAACTGTTATGCAAGAAGGTAGTTTAAACCAAATAAATGGTAATAAACGAACTGAGGTTAAATTTCAAATGCGTTTGAAATTTTAAATAAATCATCAACTAATCTTCACATTTTAGTATCTTTTTTATTTTTATGAATTATTGTTCCATGAGATTTGTTTTAGTTTTATTAATAATTTCAGTTCAATTGCATTCGCAAACAAAAAAAATGGATACCGTTTTTTGTGATTGTAACCAAGCAAAAAGTATATCACTAAGTAGCAATGTTATTTATGGGAAAACAATTAGCCCGAAAGGTTTTGGTACATTAAATGAAATTAGTCTTAAGAAGCAAAAGACTAATTTTGCTTTTGATGAAGAGCACAACTCCGCCTGGTACAAATTAATTATAAATGAAAGTGGAGATTTAGTTATGGATATCATCCCAACAAAGGCGGATGATGATTATGATTTCATGTTATTTAAGGCTGATAAAAATGATTTTTGCGACAGTTTACAAAAGTATAAAATTGCTCCTGTAAGAGCCTGCATTAGTAGAGATAAAGAGGAATTGTTGGGGAAAACAGGCTTAAACACAATTTCTAATAAAGAATTTGTAAAACATGGCATTGGACCTGCCTATTGTAAAAAAATGCCTGTTAAGAAAGGAGAAGTATATTATTTAGTTTTAGATAATGTGTATGAGAATGGAGAGGGACATACAATAAAATTCGAAATTTCTCAAAAAGTTTTAATTAAAGGTATAATTACTGACGAAAATAATAATCCAATACAAGCAGAAGTCCTATTAACTAATAATGTTGGAGATACTGTTTTGTTAAAGAAAACAGGAGTAAATGGGGAATATAACTTTTATGCACCTTTGGTATCGAAGCAAGTTTATAATTTAAATTTTTATAATGAAGGAAGTATTTGTTTAACACAGAGTTTTAAAGTTTCAGATTCTTTAAAGTTAAAATCTATAAATACTAT
>CALMMX010000205.1 GCA_937868545.1 uncultured Bacteroidota bacterium | reverse complement strand
GTAATTGTAGGACACTTAATTCCTGCAGGTACAGGTTTACGTCAGTACGAAAAAATTGTAGTTGGCAGTAAAGAAGAGTACGAGCGTTTAATGGCTAGTAAAGAAGAGATAGAAGAAGAAGCTCAATAGTTTCAGTCTTGCTGAACTTAATTCAGTATCTCTTTAAAATAATAAGTAAAATCCCCCATCAGAAATGTTGGGGGATTTTTTTTGACCATATGATAATAATAATAATAAAATGGAAAATAACGGATATCCAAAATGTATAATTGTTTTGGTATGTATAATTTTATTTGCTATGGTTAGAATACAAAATGTTTGACAATGTATTAATTTGTTTTTTTTGGTCATTTAAATTGTTTGGGTGATAACCTATTTCAGGAAGAGAGAGTAATTAAAAGCTAAACTGTAATCTCGCTGTTTACGTCTATTCCTTTGTCCTGGTTGATTTCCTATCCTTTTAGTTGTTTTGGTAACAATCTATTTCAGGATGAGAGAAAATTAATAAAAAAGCCCATCAAAATGACGGGCTTTTTAATTTTAAACACAACCTATGAAAATTGTATTATTTACTTTTAAGAATTAAATTTTCAATAAACTATTTCTTAGTTTTTTTATCAAAAGAATTAGTGCTGTTGTTTATTACATCCACTTTGTCGGTGCCAGCACCCATTGATATAATTTTAAACTCTGTTCTTCTGTTTTTTTGGTGTTCTTCTTCAGTACAGGTTGATTTAACTGTCCCTTCGCAAGCACAACCATTTAATAATACAGACTCACCATACCCTTTACCGTAAATACGAGCAGGGTTTGTGATTTTTGTTTTAATATAAGCTGCTGATGCCTTTGCACGTTTGTCTGATAATGTTGCGTTGTATTTTACTGATGCTCTACAATCTGTATGAGAACCTAATTCTACAACCATATTTGGGTATTTATTCATTACCTCAATTACTTTGTTTAACTCTGTTGCTGCATCTGGTCTGATGTTGAATTTATTTAAATCAAATCTAATATCATTGATTACTACTAAATCACGTAAATCTTTTACCTCTTTATCCATTGTTTCAGGTACTTCTATAATTCCTGGTTTTGCAATGGTTTGGTTAAAGTTTACTGTTTTTGGGAAATAGCCTTCTTTTTGTAATTCTATTTTATAACCTAATACATCATTTACTTTTTTATCGGCTAATGGTTTTAAATAATCGCCTGTAGCTGGTGTTAATTCTTCAAAAAATACTGCCCCAGTTTTAATATCTGTAAACTTTAATTTTACTCCTTCTAATGGTAAGCCTGTTTTGCTATCGGTAATTAAAGTGCGTAATGCCATTCCTGGGTCTTTTTCTAAAATTACATCTGCAATAGTTACATCTTGCTCTGCTACTACTGGTGCAGTGTTTTTTCCATCAAAGTATTTTTCTTTTTTACCATCTAAGTTATAAGTTCCTAAATCATCCACATCAAAACTATAAGCCCCTGTTTCGGTAGTTGTAACTGTATTAATTACTTTACCTGTTGGATCGTATAAGTTTACAGCTGTGCTTGCCAAGATATTTCCTTCTTTATCTTTTGCTGTTCCTTTTATTTGTTTTCCAAATTTTAAAGGTTTTAATAAGTTAAAACTATAAATATCATCATCTCCTTTTCCGCCTTCTCTGTTTGATGAAAAATATCCTTTTGTTTTTTCAGCATTTAATACAAAACTGAAATCATCTTTACTTCCATTTAAAGGCGCACCTAAATTTATTACTTTACCAATTTGTGGGGTAGCTGAGCTTGTCGAAGCTTTAATTTCTGTTGCAAACACATCTAAGCCTCCTAAGCCTGGTCGACCATCTGATGAAAAAGTAAATAACCCGCTCTCATGTATAAATGGGAACATTTCATTTCCTTCGGTGTTTATTTTATCTCCCATGTTTTCTGCAGTTCCCCATGTACCATCTGCATTACGTGTTATTTTGTAAATATCCACACCACCTTTACCACCTGGCATATCTGATGCGAAATACATGGTGTTTCCATCTGCTGTTAATGCTGGGTGACCTACAGAGTATTCTTTATTATTTAATGGAAAAGGAACTCTTTCGCCCCATTTGCCATTTACCATTTTTGATTCGTACATCTCTAATTTTCTTACTCCATCCGAACTTTTTGCTTTGTAATTATCTTGGGTATACATTACAATGTTACCATCTTTACTATAGCAAGCTGGTCCTTCGTGGTATTTTTTATTTAGAGTGCTTAATTTTTTTGCGTTTGTTATTTCTGCTGTTGCATCTTCTTTACCAATATACAAATCTAAAAACGGCAAGTTGTTTCCATTCCAACGACGGTAAGCACCGCTAATAGGTTGTTTAGAGGATGTGTACACAATTTGATCTTTGTAATAAGCTACTCCAAAATCTTGTTCGGTTGAGTTTACTGCTAAGTTCTTTACATCAAACTGACCTTTGTCTTTTAATAAATCTATAGCATAGTCTTTATTTTGTTTGTATAAATTAGCTCTGCTATCTGTTGCTTTTAATGTTGCATAAGCATCCATTTGTTGTTGTGCTTCTGCATACTTACCATTCATTTTTAATACTTGCGCATAGGCATAAACGTCTTCTGGTGTTTTTTCTGCACTTGCTACTACTTTTGAATATTCTAGTTCTGCATTTTTAAAATCAAGAGACATTCTATAGCTATCTGCTAACTTTCTTCGTGCATCTGTACTTATTTGTTCTTTGCCTTCTAATTTCTCAATTACTTTTGAGTAACTGTAGTTATTAAAATAATTACTCGCTTTTTTTACCGATGCTTGTCCGAAAACAGCTACTGGTAATATAAATGTGCTTATTAGTAATAGGTTTTTCATTGTTTTTATGTTGTTTATTGAACGCTTTTGTGGTTCAAGTATTTTTATGTTGTAGTGGGTTGTTTTTAGAAGTAACGTGGCGATTTAATTTTTGCTTTTGCTTTTGATATTAAATCGTAACGCAACATAATTTCATGGCTACCATTATTGTATTTGCCTGTTGTATTGGCCATACTCCAATCAAACGAATAACCTAAATATAATTGCTCTGTAAAGTTATACCCTAATAATACTCCTACTGCATCTCCTGTACGGTACATAGCTCCTAAATTAAATTTATCATTAAAAATAAAAGTGCCTGTTACATCTCCTTCTATTGGAGAGCCTGCTGTTGCTTTTAAGAAACCTGTTGGTTTTAATTTTACAGTTTTACTTAAATTAAATACTGTTCCCATTATTAAAAAGAAGTGGCGTTGTTCTTTTGATGCTGCGCCTAAATCTCCTCCTAATTTATTTTCTAATAATTTTGGGGTTGATACGCCTATATAAAAACGCTCGCGGTAATAATAAATTCCTGCTCCTGCATTTGGTAAAAAGCTATTTACATTTTGTGCAAAGGCTACATCATTTTGCTGATCTAAAGCCAAAGTGCTTAAATTGTTTTTATACATATTTACTAAGCCTTTTAAACCAAAGCTTAATTTACTTTTTTGATTTAATTTAACTTGGTATGATAAATCTAATGCAAATAATGTACTAGCTGTTGGCCCAATTTTATCATTCAATACGCTTAAGCCTATTCCCATTTTGCCATTTAACATTGGTGAGTGTAGCGTTAAACTTTGATCGGTTGGCGCGCCATCAAATCCTACCCATTGAGAACGGTGAATACCTGTTACAGTCAAGGCATCGCGCGTACCTGCATATGCTGGGTTTAACCACAATGTGTTATACATGTAATGCGTAAACATTGCATCTTGCTGAGCTTTTACTAAATTGCTCAACAACATCATACTTACTGCAAGTGTTAAATAATGTACTTTTTTCATTTTGTTTTATTTTAATGTTTTTGTTTAAGATTGCTTGATAAGGCTTTTTTAGTAGAGACTAAGAAGTAAAACTCCTTAGCCTCTTTCTATTATTTTATTTTACCGATCTGTTTAAGTAGATATAACCTGTTAATGGTTTTTCTCCGTTACCTAAATCCAATATGTAGAAGTAAGTTCCTTCTGGTAAATCATCTCCACCATATCTAAAGCCTTCGCTTGCTTTACCATTCCACACTTTATCAGCATTATCATAACCTTCTATCTTAGTAACATAATTACCCCATCTGTTTAAAATTGACATTTTATTGTTAGGGAATGCTGTGATACCTCTTATTATCAACACATCGTTTACTCCATCTCCGTTTGGTGAGAAACCTTGTGGTATGAAGAAGTCAACTACTACAGAATCAACTGCCGGTGAGAATGGTGTAGGATTGTTATCCGTTGGTTCATTTGGATTACCATCTCCATCTGTATCAGGATTACTTCCTGCATTTGTAGTATCAGAGCTTAATACTGTACCGTTATCAGAAGAACTTGTTCCAACTCCATAGTTAGTTAAACTTGTTGATGTACTTCCATTCATAGAATAGTTTACAACTAATGTTACTGTTTCTGATGCACCAACTGCTAATGTATTAGTACCAGTTAAAATAGTAGTTGTTGTGTTACCATTAAATGCTGCATTTGAACTTAATAAGCTACCTGCTGTAAGGCTTGATACTGTATAAGTAATAGGTGCAGGGAAGGTTAAGTTTAAATCATCTATTAATTGAACATTTGTAGCTGGCGTTGCTCCTAAGTTTTGGAAAGTAAACACAAAGCTTGTTTGATTTACTCCATTACCTTGTGATACAGTTGGAAGAGCTAATTTTGCAACTCCAATTTGTTGACCAAATGGTGTTGGATTATCTTCTCCACTTTCTCCAGGTAATCCATTATCATTAGGGTCTGGGTTATTTCCAACTCCTGATGTATCAGTTGATACATGTGTGCCTGTACCTGTTAAATCTGGCGAGTTAGATGATGAACCTATTCCGTAATTACTTAATGAACTTGGAGTAGCACCATTCATGCTATAATTTACAGTTAATGTTACTAAAGCGCTTGTGCCACTTAATAAAGTATTTGTTCCTGATAACATTGCAATGGTTGTGTTTCCATTATATCCAGAATTTGTTGTTAATGGTGATCCTGAATTTAAACCTACCACTGTATAAGTTATTGGAGCAGGGAATGTAGTATTTAAATTATCAACTAATTGAACATTTGTTGAAGCTGCTGGACCTACACTTGCTACATTAAATGTAAACACTGTTTGGTAAGTTGTTGCATCAACTTTTGTTGTATTTGAAGCTGATTTAGATACTGCAATTTGTTGACCAAATAATGTTGGACCATTTTCACCTACATCGTTTGGATTTCCGTTTCCGTTTGGATCTGGGTTAGTACCATCAGATGTAACATCAGTTGATGTGTGAACTGCTCCTCCTGTTAAATCAGGCACGTTTGATGTTGAAGCAATACCTACGTTACTTAATACTGTATTTGTAGCAGAATTTACACTGTAATTTACAGTTAATGTAACTACTGATGATTGTGCTGGTAATAATGAATTTGTACCTGATAACATTGCTATATTGGTACCTCCATTAAATCCAGCATTTGTAGTTAATGGTGCTGTTGAATTTAATCCTACTACAGTATAAGTCATAGGTGCAGGGAATGTTGCATTTAAGTCGTCAACTAATTGAACATTGGGTCCTATTGAATTACCAAGGTTTGTAACATTAAACACAAATACTGATTGATAAGTAGTTGGGTTAATTTTTATAGTTGATGTTGCAGTTTTTGCAGCAGCAATTTTTGGTGCTCCAACCCAAATTGTGATGGTTGAAGTACTACAAACATCTGGTTCTACACCTGTATTACAAATAGTATACGTTGTTGTAACTGAGCCAGTAAATGCAGGGTCTGGTGTAAATGTATAATTACCAGTTGCAGGGTCTACGGTTAAAGTACCTGTAGTAGTTGAAACTGGAGTTACACTTACACTGTATGTTCCACCAGTTACAACGCCTAAATCATTTGTAGTTAAAGTGCCAGTAGTTGTTACACTTGGCGTGGTTGCAATTACATCTGGGTTAGCCACTAATGTAGGGAACACAGTGAATGTAATTGTTGTTGTAGAACATGGAGGTGAAGCAATATTGCATAATGTATATGTTGCACTTGTTGTTCCTGTAAATCCTGGTGCTGGAGTAAATGTATAGTTACCAGTTGCAGGATCTATAGTTAAAGTTCCAGTTCCAGCAGTAACAGGTCCACCAGTAAATGTTGGGCTTAATCCAGTTACATCATTTGTGCTTACGCTACCACTTACAGGAGTGTTTTCAACGGTTGTTGTTCCATCTGCAACTGCCATAACTGAAGGAGTAACCACAATTGTAATTGTAGAAGTGCTACAAACATCTGGTTCAACTGTTGTGTTACAAATTGTATAAGTTGTAGCTACAGTTCCAGTGAAAGTTGGGTTAGGGGTAAATGTATAATTACCAGTTGCAGGGTCTACAGTTAAAGTACCAGTAGTTGTTGATACAGGAGTAACACTTACACTGTATGTTCCACCTGTTACCACACCTAAATCATTTGTAGTTAATGTTCCAGTAGTAGTTACACTTGGAGTAGTAACAACTACATCAGGATTAGCCACTAAAGTAGGGAATACTGTGAATGTAATTGTTGTTGTAGAACATGGAGGAGAACTTGTATTACATAATGTATATGTAGCACTTGTTGTTCCTGTAAATCCTGTTGCAGGAGTATAAGTATAGTTACCAGTTGCAGGATCTATAGTTAAAGTTCCAGTTCCAGCAGTAACAGGTCCACCAGTGAATACTGGACTTAATGATGGAATTACACCGGAATCATTTGTTCCTACATTTCCGCTAACAGGAGTGTTTTCTATTGTAGTTGTTCCATCAGCAACAGCAAATGGGTTGTTGCTTACAATAATTGTAATTGTAGATGTACTACAAACATCCGGTTCAACAGTTGTATTACAAATAGTATATGTAGTTGTAACTGTACCTGTAAATGCAGGGTCTGGTGTAAATGTATAATTACCAGTTGCAGGATCTACAGTTAAAGTACCAGTAGTAGTAGAAACTGGAGTAACACTTACACTATATGTTCCACCAGTTACCACACCTAAATCATTTGTAGTTAAAGTACCAGTAGTTGTTACACTTGGAGTAGTTGCAATTACATCTGGGTTAGCTACTAAAGTAGGGAACACAGTGAATGTAATTGTTGTTGTAGAACATGGAGGAGAGCTAATGTTACATAAAGTATAAGTAGCTGAAGTGATACCAGTAAAGCCTGGCGCAGGAGTATAAGTATAGTTACCAGTTGCAGGATCTATAGTTAAAGTTCCAGTTCCAGCAGTAACAGGTCCACCAGTAAATGTTGGGCTTAATCCAGTTACATCATTTGTGCTTACGCTACCACTTACAGGAGTGTTTTCAACGGTTGTTGTTCCATCTGCAACTGCCATAACTGAAGGAGTAACCACAATTGTAATTGTAGAAGTGCTACAAACATCTGGTTCAACTGTTGTGTTACAAATTGTATAAGTTGTAGCTACAGTTCCAGTGAAAGTTGGGTTAGGAGTAAATGTATAATTACCAGTTGCAGGGTCTACAGTTAGAGTACCAGTAGTTGTTGATACCGGAGTAATACTTACACTGTATGTTCCACCTGTTACCACACCTAAATCATTTGTAGTTAAAGTACCAGTAGTTGTTACACTAGGCGTAGTTGCAATTACATCTGGGTTAGCTACTAAAGTAGGGAATACTGTGAATGTAATTGTTGTTGTAGAACATGGAGGAGAAC
>CALMMX010000204.1 GCA_937868545.1 uncultured Bacteroidota bacterium | reverse complement strand
AAGCGGCCGATTTACTTTTGTTAGGTGCTTTAAAGCGACCTTTTCTTACTAATTGACTTATAGTTGGCATGTTAACCTTTTATATTACTTGATTTTACTGTTATTTTAGCAACCCCATGTTTTTGGGGACGGCAAAGATATTATTATTTTTGTAATGAACAAAAAAAATGTTGAAAAAAAACGGGGAATATTAAAAAAGACAGTTGTTTTGTTAATAACTTTTTCATTTTTGATGTTTTATTAAAAATCTAAAGAAATAATTTTTAATAAAAAATTTCGGTCATTTTCGTTTTTTTCTAAATATTATACTCAAAATTAAACCTAAGATTGTAATAATACAAAAATAATAGCACTTTTTCAGTTTAGATTTCCATTTTATTTTAACCAATTGAAAAACAAAAACTTACCATTCATTTTCAATAAAATAGAGTCGAAAATGAAATATAAACTATTTAAAAACATAGTTTTAAAGAACCTACAAGATAAATAAAATAAGTAATTTCAATCCAATTATTACCTATAGTATTTATTTAGTGAAATGAGCTATATGTATATGTGAAGGTGCATTGAATCAAATTACAAATTATAAAACTTAAAAAATAATCAAAGGAAAATTAATAGCACAATAATTTTATTTAAACGTGCTCAATTTTTTGATAATGAACTCTATTTTGTTTTAATACTTATAAGAATAATAAATAGTAAATTAGCTTTATTTAGTTACTGACTCACTATGCAAAACAGGTTACAAACAGCTGATTTATTAAAGGGACTTGCGGTGCTATTTATGGTACAAGTTCATATAATTGAGCTTTTTGCAACACCAGAAATATTTGAAAGTAACTATGGAAAAATTTTATTATTCTTAGGTGGGCCATTTGTAGCACCAATATTTGTAACTGTATTAGGTTACTTTATAGCATTATCAAGTAAAAGCACCTCTCAACTCGTTTTTAGGGGCATAAAAATGGTTTTACTTGGAATGTTTTTAAATTTTGCATTAAATCTAAATCTTATATTAAAAGTAAAATCTAACCTTTTACAAATAGATATTTGGCCATATATATTTGGAATAGATATATTCCATTTTGCAGGATTCAGTATAATTATTTTAGCATTACTTAAGAAAATATTTGAACGTAATATTTTGCTGCTTGCAATTTTTATTGTTATATCAGCAAGTTTGAGTGATGTTGTAAAAAATATAATACAACCTAATGAAATTAGCACATATTTTTATTCGTTACTATATGGATGTTCTAAGTGGTCATATTTTCCGCTATTCCCTTGGATAGCCTATCCATTAGCAGGTATGTTATTATTTAATTTAAAAAAACAATTTACTTTTAATTGGCTTGAGCATAAAAAAACAACATTCATCATTTTAGTTTCATTTATACTTTTTATGGTTTTTACAATTAATTATGCAATTTCTGTAGCTTCTAATTTACAGGAGTATTATCACCATGGCATCAAGTTTTGTGCATGGACCATAGCTTTCTTACTTTTTTACAGTTATTTTATTAATGAAATAAATCTGTATTTTAATCAATTCAAATTACTTAAATTCATTGCTTGGCTAGGAACACATGTTACAATAATTTATATAATACAATGGATTATTATAGGCAATATTGCAACCGAAATTTATAAAACTATAAATGAACCTTACATCCTAATTACTTATTACATCAGCATTTTAATTGCATGTATAGTAATTACAAGACTTTATTTAGAAATAAAAAAACGCATAACATTTAAGTTATAACATTTTAAAATCTCCAGAAACATACAGGTCCTTTTCATCTAAATTACCCATATCGATTATGTCTGATTTAAATTGACTACGAATAGCTTTAATCCAACGCTTTCCACGTTCAGATAATTGAAAATCATCAGACATCAATCGTCCTCTCATTAGTAAAATACCTAAATCTGCACCTTCATAAAAATAACCGTCAGTTTGTGTTATTTGAAAAAAGAACGCTTCATTATCATCTACAACAGATTGGCGATGTGTATCCATTTTTTTAAATTGAATATTGCCATTTAATTTCATTTCCCAAATTCCTGATTCAGGAACCTTAGTTACAAGTTCTAAAGATGTGCTAGTATGTTTGATTACTAATTGGCTCCAACTATCCATGTTTTCTGAACTAGCCCATTTATTTACAAATGTATTCACATCAATTTGATATGGAATTTCCATCCATTCTAATAAATGAAATAAAAATAATGGTACATCCAACATCGCAAATTTAGAGTGATTTGTTAATGAACTAACACCTGAAACCCTTGGATTTAATTCGCCTAAATAAATTTCGCCATTGTCTTTATCAATTAAATAATCCAATTCAAAATATCCTTTATAGCCTTCCTTCTTTAATTGATCTCCAAATTGTTGTGTATATTTTTTTGCCTTATCTCTAATATCTTCATTAAAAGCATTAGCGAAAATTTCATTACCACACCAACCACCTTTATATGGTGTTAGCTCTGAAAAGCCAACTAATTCTGTCATTAACGGCGCTACTAGGGTACCATGCTGAGTCACACAGCCTTCTATAGCAGTACCATAACAGTTAATGCGTTTCATGATTTTAACTTCGCGCTCTTTTATAATTTCTTCTTTATGAATCTCAAATTCTTCTTCATTAGAAATAAAAAATGTTGTATGTCCTGAATCTCCAAAAGGAGTTTGCACTACCAAATTATCTCCTAAATGAGATGATACTTTTCTTAAATGGTTGTAATCCTTTACTGCTGATAATACATTGGGAACACAAGCTACACCAGCCTTTTCGGCTATTCTATTTGTATTTACTTTATTATCTAAAAACGTTCGTAATTGCGCAGATGGGAAACAAACTTCTAAACCAAGTTGTTTTGCTAGTAATTCTGTTTTCTCATCAAACATTAAAAATAAGGCTTTACCTACTTCACCATTTACACTGCGTGATTTTATAAATTCAATTACTTCAGGATGTTGAAGTAAATAATTATTAATATCCTCAATGCTTGTAAACTCTTCATGAGGTATTTCAACTTTTGGTGAAAATAAATTAGGATGCTTTCCTTCAAAAGAATCAATATGAGTGATGTATTTGAAATTATTTACCCATTCATCAATTCCTAATAAATTAAAATTAGTAGCGCTAATAAAATATATAGGTGTGGTATTTGATTTAAAAAATTCTTTTATTTCAGATATTGTATTTAAAGTTTTCATAAGTAGATATTATTGCTTTTTTAATTGCCTTATGGTTTAGCCATGTATTCTTATTTCGTGCTTATCCTGATGGCAACAAGTCTATTTCATATATTTTTTATTTCGATAATAATAAAAACACTGATTTTACAGTACTTTGAGTGGTTTATTATTTTTGTTTAGATTTAGTTTTTTCTTTTAATTTCGGTTCGCTTTGTTGTAACGCATGCATGGCTCCCATAGCAGATATGGTGTTTTTTCTATTTAATGCTTCAACGGTAAAAACTTTTAATCCTAAATCTGCTCTATACCCATGAATTTCCTTTACATCTAAAGCAATCATAAATTTTATTATTTCTTCACTTACAACTTGCCCTGGCACTAAAATAGGAAAACCTGGAGGATAAGGAATTACAAATGAAGTTGACACTAATTCTTTACCACGTTCCATTTCTTTTAAGCAATCTTTTAATAAAATGTATTCACAATAATCTTCTTCATAAGCTAAGAAAAATGCCTCTCTAATATTTCCACCTGGCACACCTGGCGAAGCTTGAAATGAGCGATGAAAGAAACTAAAATCAGGTAATGGTGGGACATCTTTTATTAACGAAGTAATATGTTTTTGTGAAATTTCGGACTCACGTTTATTTAATGAGCGATTGCTTTCGTCTAACTCATCAGCAATTTGAAGTAATGCATTAATTAAAAACGTAACGCTTCCTCTTGTAGTTCCAATATTTGTCATTAATAACACCGTATTACGAGATGTTTTATTAACTTGAATATTAAACCTATCCATTAAATACATATTTTTAAAAGCATCACCAGTAATACCAGCTTTACCAACCGAAAGTGTAACCTTAGTTGGGTCTAAAACAAATTCATCTTTTTCCCATGCTTCCTCTAGCCTATCCCATCCATCATCTGCAGTGTAGTATTCATTCATTCCACATTGGCGATGTTCTGCAGGTATTAAATCTTTTACTGTAAGAATATGAAAATACTTGCTTAATCGTGGATGATCCAAAACTTTAGAACGAAGTATCATTGCCATTTCTATACTTTTTTCTACTAACTCATAACCTTCTAATTCTACTTGTCTGCGTCCAACATCTAAAGAAGCTAATATTTGGTAATTGGGAGAAGTTGTTGTGTGAGTCATGTATGCCTCTTGAAAATTATCGGCTACACGTCTACTAAATTCTTCATCCCAAACCTGTATCATTGAACCTTGACGGAAACTTGATAATGTTTTATGAGTACTTTGTGTAGCATATACTCTAATTTTTACTTTATCAGGATCAGGCATACTTGGCAACTCACCAGGCTTTAAGTTTTTTAAATGAGCATTATAAGTTGTTCTGTATTCATCACTTCTATATTTATGAAATAATTTTTGTGCCACATACATTCCAGTACGTTGCTTGTAAGTATAAGTAAAACTTGCAAATGCAAACCAAGCTTCATCCCATAAAAAAACCATGTCTGGCTTAATTGCAAGTACCTCTTCCATTACACGTTCAACGTTGTATACTAAACCATCAAAGGTGCAATTAGTAAGCAACAACATTTTTACTTTATCTAATCTGCCAGCTCTGCTAAGTGACACGAGTCTTTCCTTAATTATTTTTAAAGGCACTGCACCATACATTGAATATTCTTGAATCGGGTAAGAATCTAAATAAGCAGGAAATGCCCCAGCTAATACCATTCCGTAATGATGCGATTTATGGCAATCTCTATCAATTAATACAACATCACCAGGTTTAATTAATGCTTGTTGTACAATTTTATTTGCTGTACTAGTTCCATTAGTTACATAAAAAGTATGTTCTGCACCATAAGCTTTAGCAGCCTTTTCTTGTGCACGTTTTAAGGGACCTTTTGGTTGAAGTAGTGAATCTAATCCTCCATTTGTTGCAGAGGTTTCAGCTAAAAAAACATTTCTTCCATAAAACTCCCCAAAATCTTGAATCCAACGGGATTTAAAAACCGAATTACCTCTTGATATTGGCATAGCGTGAAAAACAGAGGTAGGTTTTTTACTATACTCTGTTAATGCAGTATAAAAAGGTGCTTCGTAACGTTCATTAATTCCACTTATTATAGTTAGATGTAATTCTTGAACATCTTCCATTCGATAAAAAATACGACGAAAAGATTTGAGTGTTGAGTCTTTTAAGTGAGTTAATGATGTATCGGTAATATAATAGATATCTAACTCAGGGCGAAATTGATGTATGTATCTACCTAACAAAGGACCAATGTCACTATCGGAAACATTTGATAAATCAATCTTTAGAACATTTTGAATAAATGGTTTTATTAGTTTTGTGATATTAGTAGATAATTGTAATGGCGCATATCTGATACATGCAGCCTGAATATTATAATTAAAAAACAAGCAAATTAAGGCATCTTGAAAGGAACGTTGAACAACAATATCGTACGTTAAATTTCCGCTTGGATTGATAAGCTCTTTAAATTTATTCTTTAAAATTACTTCTTCTTTTGAAGATAAATCTTCAACATATAAAACTTCGAAATAATTTTTTTTAGATTGCGATGAAAGCTTGTCTTTATTACCTTCCGAACTATAATTTGAATTAAATTTTTCGCCTATAACTTCAGGATTTGTGCGATAATTATCACTTACTAATAAATAAACAATTTCTGCAACTTGATTGCTCACGGCCTTTAATTCACGCTTTTCGACCGCTTTAATTATTTTACGAACTAATGGAGCACCAGGAAATGAAAAGTAATGTTCAATACTTAATAAATTTTGAAGTACATCGTTTAAATCATTTAAATGATTATCGAAAGAATCTGTTTGTTGAACACGTGTAATAAAATTACTTTTTTCTTTGAGTTCATTCCATAAATCAATTCTTAACTGATTTATGTTGTAATGTTTTGAGTTCATAAACTTATTTTTTAGAGTGTAGTGCCAACCTATTTCCTTCAGAATCAATAAATAATGCAAAATAACCAGCCGTTTCGCTTAAAAATGTTTTTTCCATTACAACTCTTCCTCCGGCTTCATTAACTTTAAACAAAACATTATTTAAATCTTCACCACCATTTAAATAAATTAGTGGGCCAACCTCGCTAGGAACGCAACCATTACCGGTTACTATTGCCCCCCCTATTCCACCTTCAGCAGGGAAAAATCCCATTGCAAAACCATTTAATTCTACAGTTGTAATTTCGATACCATATATATAATTATAAAAAGCAACAGAACGATAATGATTGTAAGCTGGGATTTCGAACCATGTTACAAAATTTTTTATAGCAGATTCCTGTTTTAATTTTTGTAAATGTGCTTCTTTTATTCGGTTTTTTAAATTTACTGTAGAACCCATATTTTAAATATTTAGTAATTAAAAATAACAATAAATACTTGTTAATACCTTATTAGACGACAATAAATTTAAAATCTTTCGAGTATTAAAAAATTTTAAAAATAATCGCATGATTAACTTTTAATAATCGTCTAATTAATTAGATGGTATATATAGGTAATGGTTTAATCCTAAAAAAAACATTTTTACAAATTGAAAATTATTGAAATAAAAAACTAAATTTATAATCGAATTATTAATAAAATCAACGGAATACATAATTTAATAATTTTAAATTGGATAGTGTACTAAATAAAATAAAATCTAATTACTGGCTACAATGCTTATTAAATAGTTATAGTTTGATGTTTTTTTCATTAAACAATGTGTTTGCGTTGATTATAATTCTAGTAACATTTTTTTCGCCAATTTTAGGTTTAAGTGGTTTTATTGCCATTTTACTAATTAATGGCTCTGCTTTTTTAATGGGCTTTAATAGAGACGATATTCAAAAAGGAATATTTGGATTTAATGCCCTGTTTTTGGGTATGGCTATGGGTTATGAATATACATTGAATTTACCTTTTATAGTTTTATTTATAAGTGCAATACTAACTTTATTATTAATTACAGTTTGGCTAAAAGGATTGTTTAGCATATATAATTTACCATTCTTATCATTTCCATTTATTATAACCTATTGGCTTGTTTCTCTCGCAGCTTCTAATTTTTCAAATATTTATTTAGACGAAAATCATATATACGTAGTAAATGAATTAGCACGTAATCAATTATCGTCCTATTATCAATTTGTTCATATTTTAGACACGATTTCACTACCATCCTTTATACTTATTTATTTTAAAACATTAGCTGGAACATTTTTCCAAACAAGCGTATTAGGAGGCATTTTAATAGCAGCTGGATTATTATATTTTTCACGAATAGCTTTTTCGTTAAGTATAATAGGTTTTTCATTGGCCTACTTATTTTACAACCTTTTTGGTGCAGATATTAACGATTTAAATTATAATTTGGTAGGTGCTAATTTTATATTTTTAGCAATTGGCGTTGGTTGTTTTTTCTTAATACCAAATACACATAGCTATATCACAGTAATAATACTTGTTCCTGTTTTACTCATTGTAGCACTATCATTAGGTAAAATATTATCAATTTTTCAATTAAAAGCATATACTTTATCTTTTAGTGTAGTATGTACAGCCTTTCTTTTTTCATTAAACCAACGTTGGTTTCAAAAATATTTACAAGTTGTTACAATTCAATATTTTTCGGCTGAAACAACAATTTATAAATACTTAAATTCTATACAACGTTTTAAAAACGAACACTTCTATAAATTAAGTTTACCGTTTGCAGGAGAATGGCATGTAAGCCAAGGTTACGATGGAAAGATAACACACCTTGGCGATTGGAGTAAGGCCTTAGATTTTGTAATTGTGGATTCAAAAAACAATACCTATCGGGAACCAACAACACGCAGAGAGGATTTTACAAGAGAGAATTTTTATTGTTACAATAGAGAAATTTACGCACCATTTGACGGATATGTATACGACATAATTAATACAGTAGAAGACAATGATATTGGCGATATGGACACAGAGCGAAATTGGGGCAATACAATTATATTAAATCACTTAAATGGTGTATTTTCTCAAATTAGCCATATTAAAAAAGATTCATTTGGTGTTTTTATTGGGCAATACGTGTATAAAGGAACCTATTTGGCAACCTGCGGGAATTCTGGCAGATCGCCAGAGCCACACATCCATTTTCAAATGCAAACTACTCCAACAATTGGGGCCAAAACATTAGCCTATCCAATTTCTTATTTTATAGAGCGAAAAGGTTCATCAAAAACATTAAAAATTTCGGAAGTCCCTGCAGAAGGTACTAATATCAGTAATATTCAAGTAAATGAATTATTGCTAATAGCATTTACTTTTTTGCCAGGACAAAAAATAACCTTAAAAAAAGAAGGCAATGATGACCCAATAAATTGGGAAGTTTTTACTGATGCATATAACAGAACTTATATTTATTGCAAAGAAAGCAAATCAACTGCGTATTTTGTAAATGATGGCATAATGCTTTATTTTACTGATTTTGAAGGCGACAAAGGTTCTGTGCTATTTCATTTTTATTTGGCAGCATATAGGCAATTATTGGGTTATTATGATAACATTACAACTCAAGATAATATCCCACTCATACATTTTAATAATAAACTCATACAATTTTTTCAAGATTTTATTGCTCCATTTTATTTGTTTACTAAAGCAAATCACACTTCCTTATTTAGTTATGCCGACAATATTTATGCACCTCAAAAACTAATAATAAACACAAGTATAGAGGCTAAAATAATAAACAAAACTTACAGAAAAATAAACTATGAAATTGAATTAAAAGACCATAAAATAAACTCATTAACAATACATCATAAACTCAATTCTAGCAAGTATTATTTTACACAACATTAAACCTTCGTTTTAAAATTATATCTAATTAAATAAAATCCTATGAAACTTATAAAAAAATCCATTGCATTAATTTTTACTATTTCAACACTAACTTTTAATGCCCAAACTAGCAAAGATTTAAATACAGCTTTTAGTCAATCTTACGATTATGAAGCTATTGCTAAATATGATGCAGCAATAACTGCCATTAATAATGTATACAGTGCCACTTCTTACGAAATAAATTTACGTATGGGTTGGTTAAATTATATGGCAGGAAAATCAAAAGAATCAATTGGTTATTATCAAAAAGCAATTGCATTAATGCCAGCTGCTACAGAACCAAAATGGGCTATAATTAATCCTTATACTGTTTTAGAAAATTGGACAGAAATAGAAAAAACCTATTTAGCTATTTTAAAATTAGACTCAAAAAACGCAACAGCAAATTATAATTTAGGTTTAATTTATTACTATCGTAAAGATTATTTTAGTGCTAAAAAACATTTTGATGTATCGTTAAACCTTGCACCATTTGGGTATAATAACATGCTAATGAGTGCATGGACAAATTACTTTTTAGGTAATAAAAACGAAGCTAAAATTTTGTTTAACAAAGTATTATTATACAGTCCTAACGATAAATCAGCATTAGAAGGTTTAGCACTTATTAAATAATAAATGAATTACAAGCTAATTTATCGTATATTATTTTTAGTATTGATTTTAAAATCAGTAACTACTACTGCCCAAGACAGCAGTTTAGTAGAAAATACAGATCAAAAATCGTATAGATTGTATACTGAAAAAAAATGGACTGAGTTAATTAAATTTGGAAAATCGGCTATTAAAAAAGGCGATGATTATTTTTATTTACGTATGCGTATTGGCATTGCGTACTATGAAAAAAAGAATTTTAGTCTTGCCGAAAATGAATTTAAAAAAGCCTTAAGTTTTAATTCGACCGATGAATTGGCTTTAGAATACCTTTATTATTGTTATGTATTTAATGGAAAAACAGAAGATGCAAGGTTTTTAAGTAAAACATTTAGTAATGAATTATTGCAAAAAATTGGAATAGATAAGCAATCTAAAGTAGACTTTGTAATTATTGAAGGTGGTACTAAAATAACAGATAGCACAAGTTACTATGATGCAAGTAAAAAGAAAGAATCAAACTATTTTGATCCTGCAACTTATTTTCATGTTGGTCTTAATCACTCAATTAAAAATAGAGTTTCATTATTTCATGCAATAACCTATTACAAACAACAAAATTTTGTAAACAAAATTAACCAAACTCAATATTATCTTAAAGCCTCTATTCCAATTAAAAATAATTGGTTAATTATGCCAGCGTTGCATTTTGTTCATATAAAAACCACAAGTGTATTTACATCTACAACAGTTCCTCCAATTGGACCTTTTCCTGGACCTCCTCCTAAGCAACAAACCATTACATCTATATCTAAATCAAATTATATTGTAGGTTCAATTGCTGCACAAAAAAACATAAATAAATTCACATTGGGTATTGGTACTACTGTTTCAAACATGAATAATGTAACACAATATATACATAGTGGCTATGCACACTATTCAATATTTGGTAACAGTAAATTAATGTTAGGCTGTACAGATTACATTCATACTACTACTAATTATTCAACTATAAACAATTCCTTAGCTCCATTTATTTATATACAACCATTAAAAAAACTGTCACTTAAAGCTAGTTACTTAATAAACTCTGGCAATAATATTATTGAAGAAAATGGGTATATTGTAAACAACTCTGCTGATTTAACAAAATCTCGTTGGGGAATATTAGCAAATTTTAGTTTAACAAAGCACCTAAGTGTATATGGTCTGTATCAATTAGAGAATAAGCAAGAAAACGTACAATTGTTCAATTATAAATACAATGTAATTATAGGTGGAATTAAAATAACACCATAGTAATTATAAAGCAAAAAATTAATATTTAGCTAAATCAATTTTAACTATTATTTAATTCGAGTTTGAATGGAATCGAAATACATTGCGTACTCCAAGATAAAATCACTTTTAATTTTATTTTTAGGATATTTAATAGTTGAAGAAGCCTCCTTTAATGTCTCATATGCATAAGTTACGTTATTTCCATCTATAAAAAGCTCACTAAAATTTTCAGCATCATCTCTATTTTTTAAAAGTACTCCATCCCTGTAATAATCAAATGGCAGATGTAAAAAGCGAGTATTAACGGCATGGTAATTTGAACAAAAAATACTTCTTAAATAAATTGAATTATATGCTAATAAACTTTTTAATTTTAACTTAACTTCTTTTTCAGATTCAATTTTCTTATTTCGGTTTCTCCAAATATTAAGCTCATCACAAAATAATGATTTCTCTGAATTCCATTCGGGATGAATTTTACACATCGTAAAAAACAAGGATTCTTCTACGTTTGATTCAGAGTTAAAAAAATTATATTTCAATTTTATTAAACTATTCTCAAAGCTTTCTATTTTATACTTTCTAAAAATACTATCATTATATTCAACCAAAGTATCATTTGAAATTAATTTCCAATTTAATGTGGTAAGATTGAAACTATTACTATAAGTTTCTGTTTTTTCGCCATTTTTTTTATATAAAATAGGCATATACTTTAAATAGCTGAAGAAAACATAATTAGGGTCATTCTTATTAATATAAGAATATTCCTCTTCACCAAGACCAATAATCATCCAATAACCGTATAAAGAATCAACATTAAAGTTGCTTTCAATCTTTACAATTTCTTCATCATAATTTTGAGGATTATTTTCTTTTGACAGTTTATTTTTTAAATAAAAAAAATAAGCAAAAGCCAATATTAATACTGTTATACTAACAATTAATATTGGCTTATTTTTTACCATTTTTATAAATATAATAAAGTTGAATAAATACTAGGTTTGAATTACTCCTACATTATAAGCTTTGGTAATAGGTGAATGATTTGCTGCTTCAATACCCATACTAATTACTTTGCGTGTATCAACAGGATCTATAATAGCATCTAACCAAATTCTACTAGCTGCATAATACGGAGTAGTTTGTGCATCGTATTTATCTTTAGTTTTATTATAAAGTTCAGCCTCTTTTTCTGGAGTTATTTCTTCGCCTTTAGCTTTTAAGCTTGCTACTTCAATTTGCACTAATACTTTTGCCGCTTGTGCTCCACCCATAACAGCAACTTGCGCTGTTGGCCATCCAACAATTAAACGTGGATCATATGCTTTACCACACATTGCGTAATTTGCAGCACCGTAGCTATTCCCTAAAATAATAGTGAACTTAGGTACCACCGAATTTGCCATAGCATTAACTAATTTAGCCCCATCTTTAATTATACCACCATGCTCGCTTCTTGAGCCAACCATAAAGCCGGTAGCATCTTGTAAAAATACTAATGGAATTTTCTTTTGATTACAATTCATAATAAATCGAGCAGCTTTATCTGCGCTATCACTATAAATTACACCACCAAATTGCATCTCACCTTTTTTGCTTTTTACAACTTTACGTTGATTTGCAACTATTCCAACAGCCCAACCATCAATACGTGCATACGTACAAACAATTGATTGACCGTACAACTCTTTATATTCTTCATGCTCTCCATTATCAACTATACGTTCAATAATTTCGCGCATTTCATATTGTTTATCATTTAAAATACCATATACCTCTTTTGGATCTTTTTTTGGCATTACTGGAGTTTCACGATTAAAGCCAGCTTTATCATAATCACCAACCTTACTCATAATATTTCTGATGCGAGTTAAACAATCAGCATCATCTTTACATTTATAATCAGTAACTCCGCTTATTTCACAATGCGTTGTAGCGCCACCTAACGTTTCATTATCAATATTTTCGCCAATTGCAGCTTTAACTAAATAACTTCCAGCTAAAAATATAGACCCTGTTTTATCAACAATCATTGCTTCATCGCTCATAATAGGCAAATAAGCACCACCAGCTACACAACTACCCATAACAGCAGATATTTGCAAAATGCCCATACCACTCATAATGGCATTGTTTCTGAAAATTCTTCCAAAATGCTCTTTATCAGGGAAAATTTCATCTTGCATAGGTAAATAAACACCTGCGCTATCTACTAAATAAATTATTGGTAATCGGTTTTCCATTGCTATTTCTTGAGCACGTAAATTCTTTTTACCTGTAATAGGAAACCATGCGCCAGCTTTTACAGTTGCATCATTAGCCACAACTATACATTGTTTACCGCTAACATATCCAATTACAATTACTACGCCGCCACCTGGGCACCCGCCATGTTCGGCATACATTTCATAACCTGCAAAAGCCCCCATTTCAAAACGAGGTGCATCTTTATCTAATAAAAAATCAATACGTTCACGAGCACTCATTTTGCCTTGTTCATGCAATTTTTCGATGCGTTTTTTCCCTCCACCTTCATAAATTTTATTTAAGCGTTGTTCCATTTGCGAAATAAGCAAACGCATTTTATCATCGTTTTTATTAAATTCTAAGTCCATATTATTTTTAAATTAGGTAAACAAATATAAGGATTGGTTAACAATCTCATAAAAATTAATATCACAAGTTTAATTAAATTGAAAATATTTATATTTTAACTAAAAGAATGTGGAACTGAATTTGAATATAATTTAAAAGCAATTAGAGTAACAAAAGTTGCAATATGTTTGGCAGCACATGTATACCCAACCTTTTCAATTATGAAAAGTTCATATGAAAAAAAAGCTGTTATTACTACTCAGTATTTTTGAAATTTAGATGAAATTGTAAGTTTTTTGAAATAATAAATTTGATGCTAAACTATTTTTATCATTTTAGATAATTCAATTTCCAATCTGTCAAAGTTCTCTTCGTTTTTATCAATTACATGAGGTCTTAATTTATTGCACTCATCTGTTGTTTCAAAAAGCATTTTAAAAACTAGTTTTGTTTTGGAGCTAGATATTTCTTCAAAAATTGCAACAACTTGAAACAAAGGTTTAGAAAATCGCTTCCAAGCAATTAAACTTGGGATTTCAATTTTTATGAATTCGCATTCATTTGCATAATTCCCTTTATCTGGCCCATGCATTATAAAACTCCATTTACCACCTTCGCAAAATTCAAATAGATTAAATGTATTTGTAAATCCATTTGGTCCCCACCAATTTTTTAAATGGTTTGGGTCAGACCAAGCGCGAAACAGCAATTCTCTATCAACATTAAAAATGCGAGTACTAACTATTTCGCTTTCAGGGGTTGTTGTAATTATTTTTGTTGTCATTTTAATATCATTTATTTAGGCATTAAAAAAAATTAATTGGTACTTTGAGCCAAACCATAATTAATAGCGTCTATGAGTACATCTGTATTAATATCATTTAGCGATTTAAACTTTATGCAATAACCTGTTACTTTTGCTTTGCCTATATTACCCCCAAAAGTTTGCTCTAAATAGGATTTACTTGCAATTCCAAGTATATAAACCGAAATGCCAGTTGTATTTGCACTTAGACCAATTTGATAAAATTCTTTGTTTGTTCCATTTGCATAATTAATAGTATAACAACCATATCCAATATTTGGATTAGAAACAACTTTACCTTTTTCATCTTTGCCATCTAGAAACCATAGTTTACATTTTGGACATTGTTTAATTATAAGTTTATTCAAAACTTGCATATCTGAACGCTTTATTTCAGACTGAGAATCAATGTAACTTTTAATTTGGTCCTTTATATTCATAAGATGATATTAAATCAAACTATTCAGAAAAATAAAATAGAGCAAATTAATCAATCATCCAATTATCAATTAACCTTACTTTACCTACAAAAACAGCAATAAGAGACACTGTTTTGTTATTTGTATTAAAAGTACTTAAAGGCATTAGGGTATTTGCATCACACACTTCAAAATAATCTAAATTCATTATTGAAACCGTTGAAACCATTTGCGTAATAAATAGCTTAGCCTCTTCAATGCCTCTTTGCTTTACAATAACATTAGCCTGTTGCATCATTTTTGGAATTAATGATGCAATTATACGTTCTTGTTCATTTAAACGAGTATTTCTAGAGCTCATAGCTAAGCCATCCATTTCTCTTAAAATAGGGCAAGCAATAATTTCAACATCTAATTTGAGCTGTTTAACTAAATCTTTCACCACCATAACCTGTTGGTAATCTTTACTACCAAAAAATGCCTTATGCGGTTGTATTACTTCAAGAAAAATACTAACCACTTGCCCTACTCCATTAAAATGGCCAGGACGCAAGGCTCCTTCCAAAATAGTATCTAAATATCCAAAATTAAAATGCCTAGTATCATTTTTAGGATATACATCATCTACAGTTGGCATATAAAGAATATCACAACCAGCATCTTCTAACAATTTAATATCTTCAGTTGGCGTTTTAGGATATTTAGCCAAATCTTCAGCATTATTAAATTGAGTAGGATTAACAAAAATGCTACATACTGTAACATCACTTTGTTGCTTAGAATAATTAATTAAAGAAATATGCCCCATGTGCAAAGCCCCCATTGTAGGTACAAAACCAATAGTTTGATTTTTTTCTTTTAATTCATTTAGCTTCTTTTTAAGTTCTATTTGTGTTTTAAAAACTTGCATTTATTTGCTATTAAATGTAAATAATTGAGCCCAAAGCTAAATAATACTTTGATATATGGATTTTTTTTTATTACTTTTGTAGTATTATTTAAAATAATCACTAAACCTAATATATGAAAAAAGCAAGAGTTCTTTTTGTGTCGCAAGAAATTACCCCTTATTTAGATGAAACTCACTTAGGGAAAATAGGGAGAAGATTACCTCAAGCTATTCAAGAAAAAGGAAAGGAAATTAGAACTTTCATGCCAAAATATGGTAACATTAACGAAAGACGTCATCAATTACATGAAGTTATTCGTTTATCAGGTATGAATATCGTTATTAATAATTCAGATCATCCATTAATTATTAAAGTTGCATCTATACCAACAGCACGTATGCAGGTTTATTTTATTGATAATGATGATTATTTTAACAGAAAATCAGTATTAAAAGATAAGGCTACTAATAAATATTTTGAAGATAATGATGAGCGATTAGTTTTCTTTAATCGTGGAGTTATTGAAACTATTAAAAAATTAGGTTGGGCACCAGATGTTATTCACTGCCATGGTTGGTTTACAAGTTTAATGCCTCTTTATGTAAAAAAAGCGTTTACTGAAGATCCATTATTTGCTGAAGCAAAAATTATTTACACCATTTATGATGAAGAATATACTAAAGCTTTAAATAAAAAAATAGTAGATAAAGCTATTATTGACGGTGTATTAAAAAAAGACCTTAAGCATATTGAAGATGCTAGTTATGTTAATTTAATGAAATTAGCAATTGACCATGCTGATGGAATTACATTTGGTTGTGAAGTAATTAACCCTGAAATTGAAAAATACGCTCGTAAAAGTGGTAAACCAATTTTAGAATATAAAGGAGAAGCAGAATATGCTGATGCTTATAACGAATTTTATGATGTTATTTTAGAAGAAAGTTCTGTTTTAACTGATTAATTCTTTTTTTTAAACTATTTAACTATTTTAAACGCATAATTTTAAGTAATTATGCGTTTTTATTTAAACTATGAACAATAAACATATAGTACTTATTTTAACCTTATTAATAACACTTTTTTCTTGCAAAAAGAAAAATGATGATAGTTTGTTAGGATTAGACGTACAACCAGAAAATGATTTACTAGGTGTTACAATAACTGATACTGTTTCATTCTTTATGAATACTGTTAAAGTTGATAAAGTTACCAGCTACAATGATCAATATAAATATTTAGGTTCTACACTTGACCCAGTTTTTGGAAGAACGGATGCAAGTATTTATACTAACTTTTCAATTGCTAATAACCTTACTAATGTTAGTTTTGGAGATAATCCAACTTTAGATTCTGCTGAAATTGTAATAAAATGGTTATATGATTTATCTGGTGATGATGCGATAGGAAACACAAATACTCCATTAACCTTTGATGTTTATATACTAAATGAAAAAGTAAATCCAACCAGTGGTACAAGTGGAATTTATAATAATACAAGTACAACTTTAGCAAAATCTAATATTCCTCTTTGTCATTTAACAGCAAAATATGTAATTAGAAATGGCTACTATTGCTTAGTATTACCATTAGACTATAATTTTGGTCAATACTTAATTCAAACAACAGCAAATTTGGTAAACAATGCAACGTTTATTGGTGCTAATAAAGGATTATACATTACTACTCAAAATTCAAACTTAAATTCACCAACTGAAGGTGCAATTAGAAGGCTTGATTTAGATGATGATTTATCTGGTATAAATGTTTATTACCATAATGGTTCGTCATTGAGTTCGAAAGGGCAAAAATTTCAGTTTACATTTAGAGGAACGGATGCCGCACGTTTTAATAATATTAACCATAACTATTCTGCAGGAGCTAATCCTAATTTATACGACCAACTAACAGGAGATACAAAAAAAGGTGAGCAAAACGTATATTTAAATAGTTTTGGTGGTACAAGAACTCGAATTACAATACCATACCTTAAAAATTTTACTGATTCTCAAACTGTTTCAATTAGCAGAGCTGAATTAATTATTAAAGTAGACAGATCATTTGAAGATTCAAAATATGGCTATCCTTCTACTCTAGCATTAATTGCTGATTCAATGGGTACAGGCCGTGAAGAACTTGTTTATGATCAATTAGAATCGAGTGATTTTATTAAATATAATGGCACTTATGATTCAACAAACAAGCAATATGTATTTAATATTGCTCGTCAGGTTGAAAAAATTATGACTAACAAAATTACTAATTACGGATTTTACTTAGTAAATGCTCAACCAAATAGAGCATACACTATTAGAAGAGATAATAGGTTAAAACGAGTAGTTTTTGGAGGAACCGCAAACACAGCCTACAAGCCAGTATTTAAAATTACCTATATTAAATTCCCTCACGATAAATAATATTTTTTAGTTATTTATTCAAGCAGTAAAACTATTATTAATTAATATTTTTTTGTCAAACTTAGTTTA
>CALMMX010000203.1 GCA_937868545.1 uncultured Bacteroidota bacterium | reverse complement strand
CCGACAATGTTTAAAATTTAAACCAAAGTTATTAGTATTATTAGATCAAGCAGAAAGTCCATTGCATGAATTGGATTTAGAATTTAATGAGTCGTTAAAATCTACTGTGCACGAAGTAGTTATTGGTGATGTTAGAAATAAAGAGCGTTTAGCAAATGTATTTAATACGTTTAAACCACAATTTGTTTTTCATGCAGCTGCTTATAAGCATGTGCCAATGATGGAAAATAATCCATCAGAATCTATATTTACAAATGTATTAGGAACTAAAACTATTGCCGATTTAGCCTCTGAGTTTAAAGTAGAAAAGTTTGTGATGGTTTCTACTGATAAGGCTGTTAATCCTACCAATGTAATGGGGGCATCTAAACGCATTGCCGAAATTTATATTCAAAGTTTAGGTAAACATTCACAAACAAAATTTATTACCACTCGTTTTGGTAACGTATTAGGCTCTAATGGTTCGGTAATACCTCGTTTTAAAAAACAAATTGAAGATGGTGGTCCAATTACCATTACTCACCCTGATATTACTCGTTTTTTTATGACTATTCCAGAAGCTAGTCAATTAGTTTTAGAGGCTGGCTGTATGGGAAATGGTGGAGAAATTTATGTGTTTGATATGGGGCAATCGGTTAAAATAGTTGATTTGGCTCGTAAAATGATTAAACTTTCTGGCCTAAAAGAAGATAAAGACATTAAAATAATTTATACAGGTTTACGTCCAGGTGAAAAATTATACGAAGAATTATTATCAAGTGCCGAAAATTCCTTACCTACTCACCACAAACAAATTCTTATTGGTAAAGTAAGAGAATACCAATTTAATGAGGTTGATACGTTTATTAATGAACTCATATTATTATTCAATACCCAAAATAACTCACTTATTGTAGCAAAAATGAAAGACATTGTTCCTGAATTTGTGAGCAATAATTCTGTTTTTCAAAAACTAGATCAAAATTAATTATGACACGTTTCTTACCATTATTACTTGCTTTAGGTTTAAGTACTATCTTTTTAGGACAAACCAAAGTAAAACCAACAGTACCATCAAATTTAAAACAACCTAAATTAGTTATAGGTATTGTTATTGACCAAATGCGACAAGATTATATTTACCGTTACTGGAATAAATTTGGAAATGGTGGATTTAAAAAATTGATTAACGAAGGTTATTTTTATAAAAATGCACATTATAATTATGTGCCGACTTTTACTGGTCCTGGGCATGCTTCAATTTACACCGGCACCAGCCCTGCAACGCATGGTATTATTGCCAATGATTGGTATGATAAAGAAACAAATGCTATGGTATATTGCACAGATGATAAAGATGCAAAAACAATTGGTTCAGAAAGTAAAGCAGGTTTAATGTCTCCTAAAAAATTATTGACTACAACCATTGGAGATGAATTAAAAATTAATACCAATCAGCAATCAAAAGTATTTGCAGTTTCGTTAAAAGATAGGAGTTCTATTTTACCTGCTGGCCATAGTGCCAATGGAGCTTTTTGGTTTGATGGAACAGTGGGGAAATTCATTACTAGTTCACATTACATGAATCAACTACCAGCATGGTTAAATGATTTTAATAATTTGCAATTAGCTAAAAAATACTTAACTCAAGGTTGGAATACACTTTACCCTTTAAATACCTATATGGAAAGTATTGCCGATAATAACAATTATGAGCAAGCCCCAAATAAAAAAGATACTGCAATTTTCCCTTATATGTACAAAGCACAATTAGACAAAAATAATTTTGAAATACTAAAAGCAACACCTTTTGGAAACACTATAACTAAAGACATAGCCTTAGCATGTTTAAAAGCTGAGCAATTAGGTAAAGGCAACCAAACCGATATGTTATGTATTAGTTTTTCGTCAACAGATTACGTGGGGCATAGTTACGGACCAAGAAGTGTTGAAATTGAAGATGTTTATTTGCGTTTAGATAAAGACTTAGAAGAATTAATTAATGTAATAAATAGCACAATTGGAAAAGATAATGTAGTTATTTTTTTAACAGCTGACCATGGTGCTTGCGATGTACCAGCACATTTAAAGGATTTAAAAATTCCTGGAGGTTATATTAAAGAAGATGAATTAACTAAAACTATAAAAACATTTTGTTTTAATCAATTTGGAGATAGTTTAGTTTCGGAAATGGTAAATCAACAATTATTTTTAGATGAAGCTAAGATGCAAAATTTAAAATTAAATAAGTTTTCGGTTGAACATACTTTAGCAAATTTTATGTTGAGTGTAAAAGGAGTAGCAGAAGCGTATCCTTCTGAAGCATTGAAATACGAGCAATATACGGAAGGTAGTTTTAAATCTTTAATACAAAAAGGCTATAACCATGTGCGCAGTGGGAATGTAGCATTTTCATACAACCCAGCTTGGATGGAATACCATACAAAAGGAACTACACATGGCGCATCGTATAGTTATGATACACACGTGCCATTGATTTTTTATGGTATGAATATTAAGCAAGGCTCTACGGTAAACAAAGTTAATATTGTAGATATTGCCCCAACTATTTCTATGATGTTGCATACTTCTTTCCCTAATGGAACATCTGGCAAACCTTTAGTGGAGATTTTGGATAGTAAGTAGATTTTATTTTAGTACAACGAACTTAAAACCCTTTTTTATAAAAGTAATAAGCTATAATTTGCACAATTACAATTAAGCTAAATTTAATAAGGTAGGAGCTTTTAGCAATTTTATGTCTAAACATTATCATTGCTGTAATTGCACCTATTGTACCTCCAAATAATGCTAATAGAAGTAAAGTTTTTTCAGGAATACGCCATTTGTTTTGTTTTGCTAAAAACTTGTCAAATGCAGTAATAGCAAATACAATAAAATTGTAAGCAATAAATAAAATATTAAAAATCAATTTTAATTTTTAGTTTAATGAGTTTACAAAATCATCAAATAAATAACGAGAATCTAATGGTCCAGGACAAGCTTCTGGATGATATTGAACAGAAAATACAGGTCTTCCTTTTAATCTAATACCTTCAATGGTATTATCATTTAAGTTAACATGCGTAATTTCTATAGCATCATTGTTTGCAATATCTTCTACATTAACTGTAAAACCATGGTTTTGTGAAGTTATTTCACACTTGTTGGTAATAATGTTTTTTACAGGATGATTAATTCCACGGTGCCCAGCATGCATTTTAAATGTTTTAATTCCTTGCGATAATGCTAATAACTGATGACCCAAACATATACCAAAAATTGGTATGCCTGTATCTACTAGTTGTTTTATTAAGGCAATTTCATCTTTCATTACACTTGGGTCGCCAGGTCCATTACTCAACATAATGCCATTTGGCGAAAAAGCTAAAATATCTTTAATATCTGTTTTTAAAGGGAATACTTTTAAATAACAATCACGTTGATTTAAAGAACGTAAAATGTTTTTCTTTACACCAAAATCCAACACAGCTACTTTGTATTTAGCTGATTTATCACCAACTTCATAAGCAGTTTTAGTAGCCACTTTTGAGGCTAATTCTAAACCATCCATTTTAGGAACTTTAGCTAATAGGGCTTTCAATTCATCAATATTTGTGGTTTCAGAAGAAATAATACAGTTCATTGCACCTCTATCTCTTACATATCGCACAATTGCACGTGTATCCACATCGCTAATTGCTACAATATTATCATTTTCAAAATAACTTTGTAAAGATGATGTGGCACGCTTACGTGAATATCCATCATTAAATTTTTTGCAAACCATACCTGAAATTTTAATGCTATCGCTTTCAACTTCAGTTTCTTCAACACCATAATTACCAACATGCACGTTATTCATCACTACAATTTGACCAAAATAAGATGGATCTGTAAAAATTTCTTGATAACCTGTCATGCCTGTATTAAAGCATATTTCGCCAGTTGTAGTTCCAATTTTTCCAGCGGCTTTTCCTTCAAATACTTTACCATCTTCTAGTAATAAAATGGCTTTTGGTTTGCTTTGGTATTTTAGTTGCATATGTTTTTTAGAATGTGGTTTCTAAATTCCAAAATTGCATATAATTTACAGAGTATAAAAGATTTGTTAATAGGTTTTTAATAAATACTATTTTAGCTGTTTTAAATACAATTGTATGGTATTTTCTAAGCCAAAATACAATGAATCACTTATTAAAGCATGCCCAATTGAAACTTCAAGTAAATTTTTAGTATGCTGTTTAAAATAGGCTAAATTTTCTAAACTTAAATCGTGCCCTGCATTTACGCCAAGTCCTAATTTCACCACTAGTTCAGAGGCTTCAGTAAAAGGTATTATAACCTCTTCTTTTTTAGTTGCATAATATTTTGCGTAATGTTCTGTATAAAGTTCAATTCTATCTGTTCCTGTTGCTTTTGCACCTTCTATCATTTTTAAATCAGCATCAACAAATATGGAAGTTCTAATACCTGCTTTTTTAAAAGTGGCAATAATATCAGTTAAATAGTCTTTATTAGCAATTGTATCCCAACCATGATCTGATGTTAATTGCCCATCACTGTCTGGTACTAACGTTACTTGTTCTGGTTTAACATCTAAAACCAAATCTACAAACTTTTGTATTTTAGGATTACCTTCAATATTAAATTCTGTTTTTAATAATGGTTTTAAATCATAAACATCTTGGTATCTAATATGTCTTTCATCCGGACGAGGATGCACCGTAATACCTTGTGCGCCAAAGCGCTCAGCATCTAAAGCTACTTGTATTAAGTTTGGTGTATTGCCACCTCTTGAATTTCTGAGTGTAGCTATTTTATTAATATTAACTGATAATTTAGTCATAGTACTTATATAAAACGTTTCTTTAAGTGTTCATTTGGAATCATACAATGGTCTTTTTTACCATACCATTTATACCTATTTTTTGCAATATAATTATACACCCAATTCCTTATAAATGGTGGAACAATTATAAATAAAAATAACATAGGATAAGCTCCTTTTAAATACCTTGTTATTCTTAATGCTGCAGAAGATTGTGAGTAACATTTATTGTTTTCAATAAGAATAACACTTTCGGCATTATTCAAATTAAAATAATTCAAAAGTTGTTTACCAAGTTCAGATTGTAGCGAGGTAAATAGCAATTCCTGATTTTTTTCATGATTTAATACAAATTGTACCGAACTATCGCATAAATTACAATACCCATCAAACAATACAATTGATTTATTTTTAAAAAAATGTTCCATTATGGTCGGAAGGCTATAGAGTAGGGGTCTGCTGCTACTTCGGTTGTTTTTTTATGAAGGGTCATGCTACTTAATTCAAAATAACTTACAAATCCATTTCTGCCACATGCCCCAGTATGGTGAGGTGTTGGTCCCGATAAATTTAAATTTCTGCTTGAAACCATTAAAATTCCATTTGCTTCATCAATAGCAATTCCATGCACTTGGTAACCAACTTTATAATTTGAATAGGTGTAAGTATTCATATCAATAACTGTTACTGAACCTTTTATTTTAGGATTTGTATTTGGATCATCTTGGCAGGATACATATATTTTGTTGGTGCTAGCACTTTTAGCCATTTCTAATGGATATTGTCCTGTTGGAATTATTTGTAATAAATTGTCCCCTACAGTACTTAATACCCTTACTTCATTACTAGTTTGGCAGGTTACAAAATACTTTGTTCCGTCATCCGAAAATGTAATTTCATGAGGGTCGAGCGATGAAACTGAACTTGGTGCAGAACTAGGATCTAATCTTATTTGCATAGGTGTTGTTGTTAAACCAGTATCAATTTTATAAATAAAATTCCCAGTTTGACTAGTAACATAGAGCGTATCATTATTTTTGTTTAATGCTGTGCCATGTCCATTTAAAAATGCATTTGAATAATAATGAATCACTTTCATATTTTGCAAATCAACAGCTGCAATATTTCCATCTGGCCATGCCATGCAATATCCTTTTTTGCCATCGTTGGATATTGTAATTGTATTCCAATTTTGAAGTGGCCCAATGGTTATTTCTTCAATAAACGAATCGTCGCTTGCTCTATATTTTTGCAAAATATTATTTCCAACAAAAACAACGTACCAATATTTACCATCTGGTGATAGTTTAATTTGGTGTGGGCTTTCTGCTACATTTTTATTATTGCCAACAGTAATACACCTTATTGGTAGTTGTGTTTGAGCATCAAAAACAGTAACAACATCACATCCTTGATTTAATACATAGTATTTTTTTCTTAATGGATTATCGCTCCACATCACATTTCCATTTGCATCGGGTGCACCGTTATCAATCCAATTTTTAATTGTATTTACTTCCTCATTAGTTAAAGCCGTTTCATTTAATGGCATTGTTGGCAGGTTAATTACACCCAATTCAGCATAAGTATTAATAAAATAACACAATGATGAAAAATCACTACGATAGGGTATAACAGGCGAACCATTACTTGAGCCTTTAAATAAATCGCCATAACTAGTAAGGTTTAAATTTGCAGCTCCTTCAAAACTACTATTGTTATGGCAGCCAGGTGTTGCACATTTTGGTACAATTATCTTTGCAATTTCGGTTGGGTAGTTTCCTTGCTCATAAATTTGTGGGTCTTTTTTACATGAATAAAATAGTATTAAAATTACTATTGTAATTGGAAATATATATTTATGATTACCCTTCATTTTATACTATAAATGTACTTAATAATAAAAAATAAAACAATAAAAAGGCTGCCTTGAATAAGACAGCCTTTTTAAATTAAAATCCAAAATGAATTTTATTATTTTACTTCTTCGTAATCAACATCAGTTACATTCTCTCCTTTAGTAGATTCTGTATTTTGTGTTTGATCACCAGCTTCAGCATTTCCACCACCTTTTTGGTCGTTCATAGCAGCATACATTTCTTGCGAAGCAGTTTCCCATGCAGCATTTAAAGCAGTTGTTGCAGAATCAATAGCAGCAATATCTTTAGATGCATGTGCAGATTTTAAAGTTGTTAATGCACTTTCAATGGCTGATTTTTTCTCAGCTGGAATTTTATCACCGAATTCTTTTAATTGCTTATCAGATTGGAAAATTAAACCGTCAGCAGCATTAATTTTTTCAGCTTCTTCTTTAGCTTTTTTATCAGCATCAGCATTCATTTCAGCTTCACGTTTCATTTTTTCGATATCTTCTTTGCTAATTCCAGATGAAGCTTCGATACGAATATTTTGTGCTTTACCTGTTGCTTTATCTTTAGCAGATACAGAAAGGATACCATTTGCATCTATATCAAAAGTTACTTCAATTTGTGGTACTCCACGTGGAGCTGGCATAATACCATCTAAATTAAATTGACCAATTGTGCGGTTATCTTTAGCCATTGGACGCTCACCTTGTAATACATGTAATTGTACACTTGGTTGATTATCGCTAGCAGTAGAGAATGTTTCTGTTTTTTTAGATGGAATAGTAGTATTTGATTCAATTAATTTTGTAAACACACCACCGTAAGTTTCAATACCTAAAGATAATGGAGTTACATCTAATAATAATACATCTTTTACTTCACCAGTTAATACACCACCTTGAATAGCTGCACCAATTGCAACAACTTCATCAGGGTTTACACCTTTACTTGGCGTTTTACCAAAGAATTTTTCAACTGCCGCTTGTACTGCTGGTATACGTGTAGAACCACCAACTAATATAATTTCATCAATATCAGAAGTTGATAAACCTGCATTTTTTAAAGCTGATTTACAAGGGTCAATTGTACGTTGAATTAAACTATCTGCCATTTGCTCAAATTTAGCACGTGTCAATGATTTCACTAAATGCTTAGGAATTCCATTAACAGGCATAATATAAGGCAAGTTAATTTCAGAAGTTGTAGTGCTTGATAATTCAATTTTAGCTTTTTCAGCAGCTTCTTTTAAACGTTGCAATGCCATTGGATCTTGACGTAAATCAATACCTTCATCTTTTTTAAATTCATCAGCTAACCAATCAATAATTAAATGGTCAAAATCATCACCACCTAAGTGAGTGTCACCATCTGTTGATTTTACTTCAAATACACCATCACCTAATTCTAAAACCGAAACGTCATGAGTACCACCACCACAGTCAAAAACAACAATTTTCATGTCTTTTCCTTTTTTGTCCATACCATAAGCAAGGGCAGCAGCAGTTGGTTCGTTAATAATACGTTTTACTTTTAAACCAGCAATTTCACCAGCTTCTTTAGTAGCTTGACGTTGAGCATCGTTAAAATATGCAGGAACAGTAATAACCGCTTCATCAACAGTTGTTCCTAAATAATCTTCAGCCGTTTTTTTCATTTTTTGTAAAATGATAGCTGAAATTTCTTGAGCTGTGTAGTTTCTGTCGTCAATAACAACACGTGGTGTATTATTATCGCCTTTAACTACTTTATAACTCATACGTGGAATTTCTTTTTGAGCTTCGTCAAAAGTAATTCCCATAAAACGTTTAATTGAAGATATAGTTTTTGTAGGATTAGTAATAGCTTGACGTTTAGCAGGGTCACCAACTTTACGCTCGCCACCTTCTACAAAAGCCACAACTGATGGAGTTGTTCTTTTACCTTCATTATTTGCAATTACAACAGGCTCGTTTCCTTCCATTACAGATACGCAGCTGTTGGTTGTTCCTAAATCTATTCCTATAATTTTTCCCATTTTTATTTATATTAAATTGTTATATTTTATTTTTTATATCTGCTATTTGTCAATGTTTATGCCATTAAGATTTTTGTTTATTTTTATGTCATGATGGCATAAAAACTAAAAAACCCCTATAAAAATGTCATTTTATAGGGGTTTTAACAATATAATTGTCATAATAACTGCTTATGGGCAGGGAGACGATTTTGGTTTTCCATTGGTAAAATCACAAAACAGTAAATGGAACGTACTTGGATGACAAGCTATTTTATCAACAAAACCAGCAATTAAATCTTTGGTAACAGAACTAGAGCTTCTGCTCGAAAAAATACCAACTCCGCCATTAATATTTGTATAATATGGTTTATCAGTTGCAATTGTGGTTGATGGTGCGTTAACTTCTAAAAAATCAGATACTGATTCAGCGCCAGCATATACAATGTATTCCATGTATAAAGCCTTTCTATTTTTTAAATTTGAAGGTGTCATTTTACTAATTTCTCTATCTAAATTCAAGTAGAAATCGTTTGCAACAAAACTTACACTTAAAACCTCATCAATTTTAGAAATATTTCCTTTTTGTGAATTAAAACTAAAATCTACATAATGTAAATCTGGAGTTGAAGATGTTGTTAATGAATCTGCATAATGAAAACGCATTACTACATCGTATATTTTTGCGTTTTTTATTGTTTTAAATTTAATGTTTTGTGTTGCACTTAAAACGGAATAATCAATATACCTGCTTGTTGGAGTAGGTGATGTTCCAGTTATTATGTATTGACCATGATTTGGGTATGCTGATGGATTTGATGGAATATACATAAAAGGCATAGAATTAGAAGCTGCTGAACTTAAGCTATCAATAATAACATTTTGTGCATTAGCAATTTCTTCACCAGTTGCTGTTTTTGTTATTGTTAATTTATACTCACCATCTCTATGTAATTTAGCATTAGTTTGCCAAATTCGTTGAGTTTGATTAAAAGTACCACTTTGAGTAGTAACTACAGTTTCAGTTAAAACTATAATATTCATTGCAGTTGGAAACGCTGCATTTGGCTTATTTGCTGCAGATCTTACTCCATTTACATATCTTTCTAAAAAAACTGTTAATTCTCCCGGACCATAATTAATAGCATCTGCATCCTGAGCAGATATTAAAGCGTCTTTTTCATTAACATAAACTTTGTTTATTCTAATA
>CALMMX010000202.1 GCA_937868545.1 uncultured Bacteroidota bacterium | reverse complement strand
ATAAATATCTATTTATTACTAAAACAGTTAATAAACTTACTTGTTTAAGTTTTAAGTAAATAAACCCAGAAACTCTTTAAAAAAAATCAAAAAAAAACCGTTAGAAATTTCTAACGGTTTTACTTTTTAGTGATGAGCTTCTTCATGGTGCTCTTCTGCAGCACCGCCATGATGTTCTCCTCCTTCATGAGAAGAAGAATGAATAGCTTCTAAATTTTTCTTTTGATTTACAAACATAGATTCTACAGTAGTTTTATTTTGCTTATCTCCACTATAAGTTCCTTCTGTTAATACAATAAAAATTGTATAAGAAATGAAAATAGCATAAGGAATTAAAATAATGTATTTAAAGAATTTAACTTCATGTCCTAAATGCATAAACCACATTACAATAGCAGCAGCCTTAGCAATTGTTAAACCAATAAATAAAACCTTTAACCAAGTTGTACCGCTCCATCCATGAGATGGGGCCATAGAACCAATAATTAATTCAAAAACTGTAATAGCTAACATTATCCAAAACACATTCCATAAAGTACGGCGTGCTTTTTTTCCATCTTCCTCACTATGGTGAGCCATTAATTCGTATGCTGGGTAATCGTCGTGAAATTCTGACATAATATATAAATTTTAAAAGTAAATTATGATTTTTTAAATTATTAATAGTATTAAAGTAAATAGAAGAATGTAAATACAAACACCCAAACTAAATCTACAAAGTGCCAATATAAACCAACTTTTTCAACCATTTCGTAGTGCCCACGTTTTTCGTAAGTACCTTTTAAAACATTTAAGAAAATGATTAAGTTAATTACAACACCAGAAAATACGTGAAATCCGTGGAAGCCTGTAATAAAGAAGAAACAATTTGCAAACTGAGGAACAGCAACTGCATATTCATTTACAGTCATATTTGCACCATAAATACGTTGTTCTACAAATTTACCTAAACCTTGATCCCAAACTGTAGCAATAGCACCAGTATCAGTACCTTTAATAAAGTGAAACCATTCCCAAGCTTGTGAACCAACGAAAGTAGCACCACCTACAATAGTCCAAAACATCCAAACTGTAACTTTTCTTCTATCGTTTCTGTGACCAGCTTCTACAGCTAATACCATCGTTACAGAAGACATAATTAATATAAAGGTCATTAAACCTACATAAGCCAAAGGCAAATGTTGTTCAATAAACGGAAAGTGAGTAAATACATTTTCAGCTTTTGGCCAATCCATTGCATATTTATGACGGAAAAAGCCATATGCCATTAATAAACCGCCAAATGTTAAAGCATCTGAAACTAAGAAAAACCACATCATCATTTTTCCGTAGCTTACTCTAAAAGGTGATTGACCGCCACTCCAAGCGTTTTTTGAATCGATTTCTGTACTGTGTGACATACTATTAATTTATGTTTTAAGTTTTTTTAAGAAATTATTGTGCAAGTTTAACGAATATATAACAAAAATAAAAACAAATAGACCCATAAAATATCAAGAAAATGCCAATAAATTGAAGTTAGCTCCAAACCGTGGGTATTTGTGGAGTTATATTTACCTTGAATGCTATTTTTTAGAGTTATTAACAACGTAATTAAGCCAGCAAATAGGTGCAAAAGATGCAAAAAGGTTAATAAGTATAAAAATGATCCAGAAGCATTGGACGACTTACCAGCAAAAACAACGCCAATGGCTCTTAATTGAACCCATCCAAGGTACTGAAAATATGAAAATACAATACCTAATATAAAAGTCAATAACAAGCCAATAATAATTCCTTTTTGATTGTCTTTTTTTGCCATTCTAACAGAAAAAAACAAAGTAAGGCTACTTGCAATAATAACGGCTGTACTTAAATAAAAAGCACTTGGCATTTGAAAAATTAACCAACTTCCATTATCTGCTCTAACAACATAAGCACTGGTTAAACCAGCAAATACCATTATAATACTAATTATACCTACCCATAATAAAGGTTTTGAAGCTTTTTTCTTTGCTTCAGCTAGTTCGAAATCTACTGTTGGACTTGGTTTGTATTCTGTTTCCATGATTTTTGAGTTTTATTAAAATTTTGTCATTAATGCAAGTTGAACAATTGGTAAATAAATAAATGAGCCAAACATGAGTTTTCTGGCATCTTCTATAGTTCCAGATTTATATAAATGATATGCCTGATAAATAAATACTAACCCCATTGCGCTTACAACTGATGCAGAAATCCATCCAGTATAATTAAAAATATATGGAGTTAAGGCAATTGGAAATAATGAAAGTGTATAAATTAATATTTGAGAGCGTGAACCTTTATCTCGTCCGCCTTTTGAAGGTAGCATGAAAAAACCAGCTCTTTGGTAATCATCATGGCTAACCCATGCAATTGCCCAAAAATGAGGAAACTGCCAAAAAAACTGTATAAAAAATAATAATATTCCAAAAAAATGAATTTGTCCAAATCCATTTGTAGCAGCAACCGCACCTATTAATGTTGGTAATGCCCCTGGTAAGGCTCCAACAAACACCGAAAAGGGCGTTTTACGTTTTAAAGGCGTATATAGCAGCGCATATAATAACACAGATATAAAACCAACTATACCACTTAAAATATTACAAAAGAAACCTAATAAAAAAACACCAACAATTGTTAGAATAGCGCAAAATAAAAAGGCTTGCATTTTTGTTAAATTAGCTGTAGGCAATGGTCTTAGCTTAGTACGATTCATTAAAGCATCTAAATCTTTTTCAATTATTTGATTAAAACCATTGGCAGCTCCTGTAACCATAAATCCACCAATTGCCAAACCCATAATTTTTAGAAATTCAAACGATTCTGCAACAGTAAAATACGTTACAACAGCAGAAAACACAACGAGCGCCGATAAAGTAAACTTTGTGAGTTTAAAGTAAGACTTAGCTTTACTATAGGTAATAGTTTCAGTTTCTATTGTATGTTCGAGTGATTGCAAGCGGTGCAAATTTATAAAATTAATTAAACATATTACGGCAATATTTGTTACAATTATAAACTTAATTACGAAATTGCAACGTTATCAAAAAGAACCAATGTATATGTAACCTGAGTAATTTCTATAACCTTTAAAAAATAATTAAATATGAAACTTTCATTTATTACAATTCTATCCTTAATCATTATGGCTTTTAACACCTCTTCAACTAAAAACTTGCATAGCTTTCAATCTAAAACATTAGATGGTAAAGACTTTAATTTTAATGCATTAAAAGGCAAAAAAGTACTCATTGTAAATACTGCTTCTGAATGTGGATACACCCCACAATACAAAGATTTGCAAGCTCTATATGTAAAATACAAATCTAAAAATTTCGAAATCATAGGTTTTCCTTGCAATGATTTTGGTGGACAAGAACCTGGCACTAGTGCAACCATACAATCGTTTTGTGAGAAAAACTATGGCGTTACTTTTCAAATGATGGAAAAAGTTAGTATTAGCACAAGCCCAATTTATAAATGGTTAACCCACAAATCAGAAAATGGTGTATTAGATGCAACAGTAAAATGGAATTTTAATAAATTTTTGATTGACGAAAAAGGGAATTTAGTTAAATATTTACCTTCTTCTGTTAAACCAATGGATGCTGAAATTACAAATTGGATTGAAGGTAAATAAGTTTATTATTTACAATTTAAACCCAACTGTTAAGTATATAAAATGGTTATTGGTATATAAGCTATTTGGTGAAAAAGGTTCATTAAAATAAAATGGAGATAGTCCATATTTAAACTGAAGTTCAGCAAATATTGCTTTATACTTAAATGGAGTGTTTTTTTGTACGCCAAAACCAATACTTAAAAACGAACTATTTTTTGTTGTAAATGCGGGTAATTTAAAAGTAACATTTTCACTTTTATTTACTAGCTCTTCCCCACTCCTTTCCACTTTTAAATTGCTAGCAACCATCCAGCGATAACAATACCCACCAAACAGGTAGCTAGAAATTATTGAATTTGTTTCTTTTTGAAATGAATGTTTAAACTGAATAGGAAAATCTATCTCATGCATGGTTAAACCATACTGGTAATTCATTTTACCGTTATATAATTTTATACTATCTGCATAAAAATAATAAGAATTAAAACTTACACCATGCATCATATAATCTACTCCAAAAAATAAAAAATCTACATTTTTTTTATTAAACCTAAGTTCTTCTTTTACCGAAAAACAAAAAGACATTTTTTGCTTAGTTCCACTTGTGTGGTTTTTGTTTGTTTTATAAAGTCCAATTACAGGCGAAATACCAATTCGAGTTTTTAATAATGGATTTTTTCTACTGTTTCTTAATTGTTTGCCACCATCTTCTTGAGCAAAAAAATTCATTAAAGAACTGCTCATTAAAAACACTAACACATATTTTAATTTAAACAAATGCAATTATTAAAGTTTTGGTGCTTTATATAAGGGTACTGTACTGCATGGTTCACCATACATTATTGATTTCACATATGGTTTCAGTAATTCTGTTAGCCTTACATAAGCATGCGTGGATATTGGCAAATTACCACAACCTTTAATTACAACGCGTTTATCTTTATAAAATTCTAAATCCAATTTACTAAGAGCATCTTCAAACAATAAAACTTCCATAGAATTTAAGTTTCCAAAAACCGTTTTCTTTGCAATACCTTGTAATTCTAAAACTATAAGCATATAAGCCCAAGTAGGCACAATGGCATCGTTAGAACATGTTAAAACAACAAACTTATTTTTAAAAACACTCCAATCGTAATTTTTAATAAATTCTCTAAAATCTTTTTCTTTGAGCATTAACTCATGAAATAACAAAGGTTTTATATCAAAAATTACTCTTTCTCCTTTCGGATAATATTCTTCTAAATCTATTGTTATTAAACCACTACTAGCAACTTTATTAATTATTTCGTTGTTCATTATATTAAAGTTGAGTTATTTAAATTAAATAATTACATAAATCCAAGCTCTAATTGAGCTACTTCGCTCATCATATCTTTTGTCCAGGTAGGTTCAAATGTTAGTTTCAATTCAGTAGAATTAACATTTGGCACTAATTTTAATTTATTTTCAATTTCAGCGGGAAGAGTCTCAGCAACTGGGCAATTTGGAGAAGTTAAAGTCATTACAATTTTTAAATGATTTTCTTCATTTAAATCCAATTCATAAATTAAACCAAGTTCCCAAACATCAACAGGAATTTCAGGATCATAGCACGTTTTTATTTCATCAATAATACGTTGCATTAACTCGGTATTTTTTGTAATTATTATAGCTCCCATTGTGTGTTTTTAAAACTTATAATCTTTATAGGTTTTAGTAAATTCTGCATCATCAATTTTTGGATTAACTTGCAAAAAGAAATAGTCATATTGCTCAAATAATCCTTTATCATCTAATACTTTTACACCTACAGGTAAAAAATATAATTGATCAATATACAAAGTTACATCTTTTGCATAAGCATTTGGCACTTTTAATACTTGGCCCTTCTTTAAAATATCAAAGTAATCGTTTAATTTTGGATTAATTTCCAAAATCATATACTCACTAACACGCAACTTTCTTGCTATTGAAGTAATGCTCTCATTTACACCTACTGTGTAATTTTCATATCCAAAATCTTTATTATTTATTACTATTTTATAACATGGCCTGTTATTATATCGCTCAACACTTTCTTGTTTAAAATATGAATCAAAATTATTTCCAACTTTTTTAGCAATATAGCCAACTATATCTCCAAAATAATCAAATCCCATTTGATGTAAAGTATGATGTTGATCTTGTCTCATTAATGAACCTAAAGGATCTAGACTTAAATTAACAAACGGAAACGAATTTGGTTTAACATAAGCCTTATTATTATTCCAACCATCTAACCACAATAACTCAATACCTTTAATATACAAATATATTTTACGTGGGTGACGGTTCAGTTTAACAGAAGATTCATAATAATTCATCCCCTTTTTACCACGTTCCGTAATTTTTAAACTATACTTAAATCTATGAACATCTTCAATAGACTGTAACATTTTAGTAATAATTTCTTTTGTGGTCATTTCAGTTTTCTGAGCATTAACATTGCTGCTAAAAGTCATTAAAAAGGCGAAAACCAAACTTATATTTATAGCTTTTTTAAACATAGGGGCACAAAGGTAAAATAATCTTTAAACTTTTTTCTAAAATAGTTAATTATTTGGTAATTAGTAAATTAGTTAAAAATAGCTTTTTTTATTAAATTTACTGTAACATTAACGCTAAAATAAGCTATATTCACATCCTCTTAATGAAAAATTATTTAAACATAACATCGCTCATATCAGAACTTTTATATAAGTATGATTGTGTTATTGTTCCAGAATTTGGAGGTTTTGTTGCACAGAGTTACTCATCTACCTTTACAAAAGGAAGTAGTTTATTAACACCACCAAGTAAACATATATTATTTAATAAGAATTTAAAACATAATGATGGTTTATTAACTTCAGCTTATGCTGAAAAATATAACTGTACATATGATTTAGCTTCAAGTACAATTGCAGACTATAAAGATTACTTATTATCATTACTTAATGCTAAAAATCGTTTTGAGTTAACTGATTTAGGTCTATTGTATATAGATACCGATAAAGAAATTAGATTTGAACCAAAAGTAGATGTGAATTTTTTAATTGATTCCTTTGGGTTTGAACCAATTTTAGCCAATGAATTAGAAACAGTTATAGAACCTAAACAAGTTAAACCTGTTTTTGAAGATAGAAAAATTAGCATAACAGAAACTCCAGTAAAAAAACGTATTAACAAAAAAATACTAGCTTTTGCAATTGGTTTGCCTATTACAATGGCAATGTTATTACTTGCAGTAAATACTAAACCTTTGCAACCTGTAATGCAATCATCATTTAATCCTTTTTATTCTGTACCTACAAAATACAAAGCATTAAATTACAATTCTGAAAAACAATTTTATTTAGAAAAAATTGCTAAACCTGTTATTGTAACAGACAATTTTGGACACGCTTCATTTAAATTAAGTGAAAATGGTCCAACTTTAATTGCATTTGAAGAAAAAAACGAAATTGATTCAAAAGGCACAATTGCTAATACAATAAATAAAAATGCTCCTTTTCAAGTTGTTGTTGGTTGTTTTGGTGTTGAAGCTAATGCGAAAAAATTAATTTCGGAATTAGGCACTAAAAAAATTGATGCAGCAATAAGTGGATTAAACGCCAAAGGTTTGCATGTTGTAAGTTGTGGTGGATTTAACACTAAAGAAGATGCCAACCAACTTTTGGATGTTGTTAAATCAAATTATCCTAATGCATGGGTAATGGCTAAATAATTAGACATTTTAGCTTTTTCAAATTAATATTTCTAAAAAATAAATTACATTTGTTTTAAATGATTTATAAACTCTTTTCCATACTTTTTATATTTTGTATAGCAACATCATTTGCACAAACAGATTCTGTAAAAACATTTGACCCAAAAGAAGAAATTGCCTTTGATGGAAAACGATACAGAGTTTATAATAATTGGCTAAGTTTAGGGGCAGGTGCAGGATACAATCAACATTGGAGAAACGATGAAAAAGATGAAAAAAATTTAGCAGTTGATTATTCTTTCCATATTAAAGAACAATATTTTAGATTAGGTGCTTTTATGAGCGGAAGAGATTTTACTGCTGCAAATAATTATAACTTTCATTTGCAAATAGGATTGAGAAAAGAAACCTCAAAATATAATTTATCAGCATTTGCAGGCCCATCCTACTCTTATTTTAAAAGACCATTAAGTGATTCTTCTGAATATGGTTTAAATAATATTTTAAATAAAATTTATACAGAGTTTGGAGGCTATGCTTGTGTTGAAGCAATTTATAAAATAAAATACGATGTTGGAATTGGTGGTCAGGTATTTTGTGATTATAATAAAACTCAAATTGTTTATGGAGTTAGACTTGTAGCCTATTTTTCGAGTGCATTTAGAGGTGTAAAATATGGGCGAACAATTCCAAAAAAATAATAGTAGTCTATTTGATTATTTTATTGTTGGGCAAGGAATTGCTGGCAGTGTATTAGCACTTCAACTCATTGAAAAAGGTTATACAGTATGTGTGATTAATAATTCAACACTTTCAAAAAGTTCGTATGTTGCTGCAGGTATATGGAATCCAGTAGTATTTAAAAGACTAACTAAAAGCTGGATGGCTGATGATATTATTCCAAGCCTTAATGATTTCTACAAAAAAAGCGAAATCCTTTTTAATACAAGTTTAATTACATATAGAAATATTATTAAACCATTTACCGAGAAACAAGAAGAATTACTTTGGCTAAAAAAATCTGAAACCGAAAATAACTATTTACAAAATTCTGTTTTTGAAAATTATCAGTTAACACATGAAATAAAAATTTCATCATATTCAAATGTTTTAGAGGCAGGTAATATTAATTTGCATGAGTTTTTAAATCAAACAAAAAAATATTTAATTGATAATTTCAGCTACTTAGATGAAGAGTTTTTATTTTCTGACCTTGAAATAACAGATGAAAAAATTAAGTATAAAAACTTTTACGCAAATCGAATCATATTTTGCGAAGGCCATTTAATTAGTAAAAATCCATATTTCAATTGGTTACCTTTTAAACCAGCGAAAGGCGAGGTTCTTACAATATATTGTGAAAACTTAAATTTAGAAAATGACATTTTAAACAAAGGTAAATTCATAATGCCTTTAGGTAATAATACTTATAAATTTGGAGCAACTTACGAATGGACAAATTTTAATGATGAACCAACAGAAAAAGGTCTTTCAGAATTAGAAGAAAAATTAAAAACACTTATTAATTTACCATATACAATTTTAAAGCACGAAGCTGGTGTGCGACCATCTGTAATAGATAGAAGACCAGTTATTGGCTGTCACCCAAAATTTAAAAACATTTTTGTGTTTAACGGATTAGGTACAAAAGGTGTAATGCTAGCCCCCTATTTCGCAAATCAATTTGTAGAAAATTTGAAGAATGGAACAAAATTGCAAGTTGATGTGGATATCTCAAGGTTTTCAACATAATTTCTCAGACTCTTCATTACTTTTATTTTAATTGTAATTAATTGTTTTTACATTGAATATTATTAATTCAATATACTAACATACTATGTTCAAATTTCTTACTTTTTATGTTTTAGTGTTATCTAGTTTAAGTGCTATAGCTCAACAAAAAGATAGTGCAATCATAAAACCAAAAGAAATTAAAGAAGAATTAAACTCACCAAAAAAAAGAAAATACACTTACTTTATTTCAAACAGAATATGTGATGATGATAAATTTGATGTATTTAAAATGATATTAAGTGATAAAGTTCCTGCCTTAGTTGTAATAAGAGGTCGATTCGAAGTACTTGAAAATTCAAGCCAAAAACGAGCAAAAATTTTAGTTTATAATGCTTCAAACAATGAGCTAGTTGGAATATATAATACTAATTCTTATACCGGAAATTATCTACTAATATTAGCTCCAAATGTGAAATACCTTTTTAAAGTAGAAGTATCGGGGTATGGTACAACACAAGAAATAGTTGAAATACCTTTAAAAATTGATTATGAAATATGCCAACAAGAACTAAAAATAAAATTAAATGAAAAACAAAAGCCAGTATTAATTATTAATAGTTTTTTTGCTGATGAAAATGAAAAAGTGTTTTACTTAAAATCAGTAATAGATACAACAAAGGTAAATTCGGAAGATTTAGCAATGAGTATGGCAAGTGCTCAAAACAATCAAAATAAAACAGGCAAAGAATATTCAAGTATTGATGAACTTGTAAAAAAACAATTAGAAGAAGAAAAAAAGAAACCCGAAGAAGCCTTAAAAGCCTTTAAAAATAATGATTTTGAAAGAGCATTATCAATTTACGAAAGTTTATTAAAAAATGATCCTGCTGATCCTTTTGTGAATTACTACTATGGAGTATGTATGCTAAAGCTTGATAAAAATAAAGCAAAGGCAATAAATTCCTTATTAATTGCAAGTTCAGCAAAAGAAGTGCCATTTGATGTTTATTTATACTTAGGGAAAGCCTACCATTTATCTTATTTATTTAATGATGCAATAAAAGCCTTTGAAGCCTATAAAGCAAAAGAAAAACCCTATGAATTTGAGCATAATAATGGGTTGATTTATATTAAAAATTGCATTAATGGTGCTAATTTAATGAATGATCAAAAAAACATTGAAGTTGTTAAAAGGTTACCAATACAATTAAATGAAATACTATCCCATTATAATCCTGATTTAATAAATGAACGTGTAAAAATTAAAACAGAATTTTTCAACTCCACCATTGACAAGAAAAAACAAACTAATCAATTAATTACTAATATCCATACTCGTGAATATTTTCATGTAAGTTATGGCGAAAAAGATCAAAACCAAACAGACCTTTACATTAACAAATTATTACCCAATGGAACTCTTGGAAATAGTATTTCTGCAGGATATGAAATAAACTCAACACTCGACGAAAACTACCCATATATATCTAAAGATGGAAATACATTATATTTTTCATCAAAAGGCCACAACAGTATGGGTGGATATGATATTTTTAAATGTACAAGAAGAGACAGTTTATCTGCTTGGTCTAAGCCCGAAAATATGGGTTATCCAATTAATTCAACCTATGACGATTTACTATTTATTCCAGATGAAAATAGTCAATCTGCTTCATTTTGTACTAACAGAAAAAATAACAATTTTGAATACTTACAAATAAAAATGCCTAAACTTGAATTAGCAAGTTCAATTATAAAAGGTAAATTTTCAACTACAGATTCTATTCCAAAAAAAGAAGCAATCATTACCGTTTATAATTCCAACACGGGCGAAATTGCTGGCGTATTTAAAACTAGCCCAACAACAGGTTTATATTTAATGGTATTAAATTCAGGTACAAAATATGATATTTCAGTTGAATCAGAAGGACACTCAGAACTCACATCCTCTTTTGAAATTCCGGATAAAAAAGGAGAATTTGAACTAAAACAAACCATTG
>CALMMX010000201.1 GCA_937868545.1 uncultured Bacteroidota bacterium | reverse complement strand
CTGCTCAGAGTGAAATTGATTTGCATTTAAATAAAGCACAAGCTGCGCTCGATAATAATAATTACAATGATGCAATAAAATATATTAGTAAAGCTTTAGAATATAAAAGCACTTTAAAAAATTCTCATAAAGTTGCTAATTTATATATCAGCAGAGCTCATTGTCGTTCTAAACTTAAAAACTATAAAGAAGCAGAAGCTGATTTGGATTTAGCTTCAAATTTATCTCCTGAATATTTAAAAGTATTTGATGCTAAAAACATGGTTTATTTCGAATCGTTGCAATATGATAAAGTTATAGCCAATTCAAATAAGGCATTAGAAATAAATCCAAAGGATTCAAAATTTTTAATGGCATTAACACATGCATACATGGAAAAACATGATTTCTCAAATGCTTTAGTATTTAACGACTCAATCCTAAATAATAAAGCTGATGATTTAGGAGCACTGAATTTAAGAGCAACTCTTTTTCATAAACAAAAAAAATACGACAAAGCCATTGAAACTTGTAATAAAATTATTGACTTAAAACCAACAGATGCTGGGGCTTACTTAAATAGAGCAATTAATTATGCAGAGTTAAAAGATTATAAAAAAGCTGAAGATGATAATTTATTTGCAGCAAAAATGGATACTTCTATGGCTTACGTAGCATATAATAACATTGCCTACTTTATAAAAATTGATTCTAAAGATTATAAAGGAGCTATTGAAATGTTTGATAAATGCTTGAGCCTAAAACCATATTTTGCATATGCATTTAGTAATAGAGGCTTTTGTAAATTGCAATTAGGCGATATTTCTGGTGCCAATAAAGATGTTTTACATTCAATTGATTTAGATCCATATAATTCTTATGCTTATAAAAATTTAGCTTTAATTCGTATTCAGCAAAAGAAAACTTCTGAAGCTTGTAGTATTCTAAAGAAAGCTTTAGATAAAGGGTATAGAGAGGAATACGATGAAGAAGTTGATAATTTGATTAAGCAAAATTGTAAATAAAATGGCAAAGAAGAATAATCTTAATTCTTTTTTTTCAGATTTAAAGATTGTTGAATTATCTAGTGTTTTAGCTGGCCCATCTGTAGGTTTATTTTTTTCTGAACTAGGAGCTTCTGTTTTAAAAATTGAAAATAAAAAAACGAATGGGGATGTTACGCGCTCTTGGAAATTAAATTCTGAAAATGTTGAAGAGCCAACAAGCGCCTATTATTGGAGTGTAAATACAGGTAAAACTTCAGTTTTTTTAGACTTATCTAACCCAATAGAATTAACCCAAGTATACGATTATTTAAAAAGTGCCGATGTCGTAATTACTAATTTTAAACATGGCGATGATCTTAAGCTCAAACTTGATTATAAGACTATAAAAAAAATAAATCCAACAATAATTTATGCCTCGATAACTGGATTTGGTAATGATACTTTTAGAACAGCGTATGATTTAATTCTTCAAGCCGAAAGTGGATTTATGTTTATGAATGGCGAAAAGCAATCATTGCCATTAAAAATGCCAGTTGCTTTAATAGATGTTTTGGCAGCCCACCAATTAAAGGAAGCTGTATTAATTGGGTTAATTAATAAGTATAAAACCAATAACGGTTGTAATGTTTCCGTTTCATTATTTGATACCGCAATTGCTTCGCTTGCTAATCAAGCAACCAATTGGTTAATAGCCCATCATTTGCCTCAAGCAACAGGTTCTCTGCACCCAAATATTGCTCCTTATGGCGAAATATTTACAACTAAAGATAAGCACCTAGTTACTTTTGCAATTGGTACTAATTCTCAATTTGAAAATCTTTTAAAAATTTTAAAATTAAATTCAATTTCAACAGATAAATTGTTTAGTAATAATCAAGCGAGAGTTATAAATAGAGAGTCCTTATTTATTCACTTAGATGAAGTAATTAAGAAAACAAAATTCGAGTTTTTATACCAAAGTTGTATAAAATTAGATGTGCCAATTGGTAAAATAAGAAACTTAAAAGAAGTATTTGAATTGCCAATGGCCCAAAAACTTATAAAAAGTACTAAGTATAAAAAACAAAAAATACAAACCGTAAAGTCTGTAGTTTTTGAAATGAATTAGTTTTTAATAATTTTAAATGCGTTTTTGGTTTTGTTTTGGGTTATCATTAAAAAATAAGTTCCTGCATCTAATTTGCTAATATTTAGTTCCTTTAATAAGTTAGCGTTTGTAGAACTGTTTTCTGTTGTTTTATAAACCAATTTACCTGTAATATCATATAATTCAAACCAAACTGGAGTATTAGTAAATGAGGTATACTCTATATTTATAATATCTTTAACAGGGTTAGGATAAATCTTAAATTGATTATTTGAAATTAATTCATTTGTATTTACACTTGGACAAACTAATGTTCCTAAAATTTTTCTTCCTGATCTATTGCTTGAAACAGAATTAATTGAATCCATAAAACGCTGCCCTTCAGCACAATCACTTTTTAGTTGATTTGCTAAAAATGGCTCTAAATAAGTCATATAGCGTGCAAAATAGATTGAGTTACAAGATGGAGTAGAGCAGGCTGGTTGGCCTATAGCGCAAAGAATATCAGTTCCATTTCCTACATCACAGTGAGTTAAATCTTTAATTATAACATGAAATTTTTTACTTGATGCTAAACCTGCATAATGACTATTTTGCACAGCTGTATCTGCTACATTATCTTTTTGTCCTGATATTACAAGGCTTGGAACAGTAACTAAAGTAGATTGTAAGATTGAATTTGGTGTATTATTAGTAGTAGCTGCTGCAAAATTAAATAAACAAGTTAATGTTGTATTACTTGCCGCTCCTAAATATGAAGCTCCACCTCCCATACTATGCCCGCCTATTGCCGATTTTGGTAAAACCTTCCCATTAAAAATAGCAACAGCTGTTGGTGAACTTACTGTATTTAATGCTATTCCTTGTGAGGCTAAAAAAGCTAAGTCTTTTCCAAAATCTAAATGTACTGGTGGAGGAGCTATTGTTCCACCTTCAGTTCTAGGTAATATTACAATATAGCCAAGTGACGCAAGTCTGTTATAAATATTATCATAGCTGCTCCAGCCCATTGCAAAGCCATGCCCAAAAACTACAACAGGAAATTGACCAATAGCAACAGGTACATTGTCTCCAGTAACTGTAGAAGGATAATACACCTCAGAACCGACTGTTCTGCCAGTTCCAGGCATTGTAATCCCTCCAGAAATAGTATAGCCACCTGTTCTAGATGCATCTTTAAAATTAATACTCATATGCCCTACAAAAAAGGCATTAGCATGTAATGATATATAAACGGTGAAAAATAAATGTAAAAGTATTTTCATGATATTTTTTTAATTAGTGCAATATAGTTCAAGGATTTTGGAGATTTTTTGAATTGTGTTATCTTTTAATAAAATTTATTTCGAATTGTTATTGAAAGAAAATAATCGGCTTAATGCAGAACTACCATTGTTTTTAGAAAATACGCCATGCTCTAAGCTTTTCACATCCTCAATACTATAAAATGCATTTGGTGCATGTTTATGTATTAACTCAATTACTTCAAATTTATTAATGCGTTTTACAATTGTAAAAATCACTTTTACTGGACCATACGCACCTTCTGCATCAATAATAGTTATCCCTTGTTGATTGTTTTTAAGAACTTCCTTTAATCCACTTATATCTTCGTTAGTAATAATTCTAATTATCTGCATTCCCATAGCAAGTCTTTCATCTATTAACATTCCCAAATAGGTGCCTGCGCTAAAACCCAATGCCCAAGCAATAAAACAAGCGGCATTATCCAAATGGCTAAATACCTGGCGCATGGCTACAAGCCAAATTAATACTTCAAAAAAACCAAGTATTGGAACTATTTTTTTAAATCCTTTAGATATAAATATATGGCGTAAAGTAGCCATGGTTACATCGCCCAAACGTGCTAAAAAAATAAGAATTGGTAGAATTACCCAACTAAAATAATCAAATTCCATGTTTTAAATGTATATGAAGATGTGCCTTGTTTTACATTTAATCCTAAACTTTATGAATACCAAATTGTTTAAATTATATGATAAATGTAATGAACATAATATGTGAATAGTTAAGTTCAAAAAAATAGACTAAATATTTGATGTTTTGCCTAAAAATAGTTAATCTTACCATCAAATTTAAACAGATTTAAATATGGCATCTACACCAGCACCTATAGATTATTTACCAATTGTTTTAATGTTTATTGTAGCTCTTGGCTTTGTTATTACAACCATGATTGCCTCACACTGGCTTGGCCCTAAACGTAAAACTAAAGTTAAACTAGATTCTTTCGAATGTGGGGTTGAAGCTCAAGGAAATGCTCGTTTGCCTTTTGCTATTAAATATTTTTTAGTGGCTATATTATTTGTATTGTTTGATATTGAGGTAATATTTATGTATCCATGGGCTGTAAACTTTAGAGAATTAGGGCTAACTGGCGCAATTGAAGTGTTTTCTTTTATTGCATTGTTATTAATAGGGTTTTACTACATGTTATCTAAAAACGCCCTAAAGTGGGAAGAATAATTCAAAGAAATTAGAAATCAGATTATTAGACTAAATGTACATAAATCACTAGTCTGTAATCTTAAATCTCAAATCATATTATGAAAGAAATTACAAAACGTACAAAACCAGAAATAGCTAAAAGTCCAGATGGATTAGAAGGTCCAGGTTTTTTTGCTACTAAATTAGAAGACGTTGTTGGTATGGCACGTAAAAACTCTTTATGGCCATTACCTTTTGCTACTTCTTGTTGTGGAATTGAGTTTATGGCAACTATGGCTAGTCACTACGATTTAGGCCGTTTTGGTTCTGAGCGATTAAGCTTTTCTCCGCGCCAAGCAGATATGTTAATGGTTATGGGGACTATTTCTAAAAAAATGGGACCTGTTTTACGTCAAGTATACGAGCAAATGGCCGAACCTCGTTGGGTTTTATCTGTTGGTGCTTGTGCTTGTACTGGTGGGATTTTTGACACATACAGTGTTTTACAAGGAATAGATAAAATTATACCTGTAGATGTTTACGTTCCTGGCTGTCCTCCTCGTCCTGAACAAATTTTAGAAGGGGTATTAAAAATTCAAGAAATGGCTCAAAACGAATCATTCAGAAGAAGAAATTCAGAAGAGTACAAAAACATGTTAAACTCTTACGGAATAGAATAAATAAAGAAGTTAGAACTCAAATTTTTGAAGTAAGATGTAACATCTTAAATCTGAAATTATAAATCTTAAAACTCAAATGGAATTATTAAATAAAGTAAACGAAAAATTAAAAGAGCATTTTCATGGCGATGTTGAATCTGCTGAGCTTCTTTATGATTATCCTGTTTTTACAATTCAAAAAGATAGAATACACGATGTATTAAAATTTTTAAAAGAAGATGAAGAATTAAATTTTCATTTCCTTACTGATTTGTGTGGTATGCAAACTGCTGATGAAAAACACCTTGGTGTTATTTATCATTTACATAACATGCCTAAAAATTACCGCATTCGTTTAAAAACTTTTTTCGATATAAATAAGCCCGAAATTGCTACTGCTACTGATTTGTGGCCTGCTGCTAATTGGATGGAAAGAGAAACCTACGATTTTTTTGGAGTAAAATTTAAAGGGCATCCAAACTTAAAACGAATTTTAAATATGGATGAAATGGATATTTTTCCTTTAAGAAAAGAATATCCTCTCGAAGATCAAACTCGTACTGATAAAAACGATAGCATGTTTGGTAGATAAAATGTTAGACATCAGATTTAATAGTTAGAATTTCTAATAACTTAAATCTAAAATCTTAAATGAAAATGAAACAAGAAAGTATAAATAAAGAAGTTATTGAAGAAAAAGAGTATTCCACTCTTAATCTTGGACCTACACACCCTGCAACACACGGTATTTTTCAAAATGTGTTGAAAATGGATGGCGAAATTATTCACGAAGCAACTCCAACAATTGGTTACATTCATCGTGCTTTCGAAAAATTAGCAGAGCGTAGACCATATGCTCAAATTACACCAATTACAGATCGTTTAAACTATTGTTCTTCTCCAATCAATAACATGGGTTGGTATATGACAGTTGAAAAATTATTAGGTGCTAAAATCCCTAAACGTGCAGAATACCACCGTGTAATTATCATGGAATTGTCTCGTATTGCCGATCATATTATTTGTAATTCAGTTATTGGTGTTGATACTGGTGCTATGACTGGTTTCTTATACATTTTTCAATGGAGAGAAAAAATTTATGAAATTTTTGAAGAAATTTGTGGCGCTCGTTTAACTACCAATATCGGACGTATTGGAGGTTTTGATAACGAATGGAAAAAAGAAGCTTGGGATAAAATTCATAAGTTTTTAGAAGAATTCCCTAAAAATTTACAAGAGTTTGCAAATTTATTAGAGCGTAATAAAATTTTCATGGACAGAACCATTAATTGCGGACCAATATCTGCTGAGATGGCTTTAAGTTATAGTTTCGTAGGCCCTAACATGCGCGCTGCAGGTGTTGATTATGATGTGCGCGTCATGAATCCATATTCATCTTACGAAGATT
>CALMMX010000200.1 GCA_937868545.1 uncultured Bacteroidota bacterium | reverse complement strand
TATCTTCAATATCTTGCTGTAAAAAGTGTTTAGTTTTCATGTTTTATTTTAATGTTGACATTCCACCATCTATATGTAATATTTGGCCTGTTACCCAACTTGCAGCATCAGATAATAAGAAGTCTGCTGCGTTTGCTATATCTTCAGTTGTTCCAATTCTTTTTAAAGGATGTTTTTGAGAACTAGCCTCAATTTTTTCAGGTGTATTAATTAATCTACCTGCAAGTGGTGTATTTGTTAAAGATGGAGCTATACAGTTTACTCTTATTTTGGGAGCTAATTCTGCAGCTAATGCCTTTGTGAGTCCTTCAATTGCGCCTTTACTTACAGCAACTGATGTATGAAAAGACATTCCAGTTTGAACTGCAACACTGCTAAATAAAACAATAGAGGGATTTTTAGACCAAGCTAAATTTTCTTGATAATATTGAATGCATTTAATTGCTGTTAGTACATTTAATTCTAAGTCATCTAAAAAATCTTGTTTTTTAAGCGCCCGAAATGGTTTTAAATTTATAGAACCCGGACAATAAACTATACCATCAATTTTATCTGTTAAAATTGGTAATGGTTCTGAGGACAAAATATCATGATTATAAAAATGGCTAAATGGAGCTTCAGGTACATTGCGTGAAATTGAAATTACTTTTTCTTTTTTTTGAATTAATTTATTGGCAAGAGCCATTCCAATACCAGAGGATGCACCTATTATTAATGTAGTTTTCATACAATAATAACAAGTGTAATTGTAAATTGTTTATGAGATATCTTTGTTAAATATTAAAGTTTATTTGCAACTGGTGTTGCATATAATTTAATAAATAAATGTTTTAATACATCTTGTTCGCCAGTTAAATTTTTCAATTGGTTATTAGTATAATTTATAAAGTCTTGCTTTTCTACAATTGTATAATTTCCTTCAAATAAATTGGTTTTATGTAATAAATCATATGCAATATAGTTTACAGCATTTAATTTATAATTTTGATGTATTTGTTTGTCTATTAAGGAGGTAAGTTGTTTTATTTTTTCATTTTCATTTGTGGCTTTATCAATTTCACTTAACGTTTCAATTTCAATTACATCGCCAAATGCCAAATGAATATTGCCTTTATTTTGTTTTATTCCTGTTAAAATACTGTTTAAATCCTCGCCAGGTGCTTTAACGTATTTACTGTGTAAATCAGATAAATATAATTCTTGAACTTTAAGCGCATCACAAGGTTCATATTCAAAACTAATGGTAAGAGGCACAATATTTAATTGATTAATGCTTTCAATAAAATTTTTTCCACCACTCATATTTAGCATTTTTAATAAACCAGTTTGAGTTATGTCGTTGCCATCTTTTGTTCTGCCATTACGTTGTGCTATCCAAACACTTACATTTTTATCTACTATTGTATGTCGTATATAGGCACTTAATTGTTTTGAAATATCATACAGTTCCTTTACATTACCTTCTCTTTTTACAGTAAACATTCTGTTCATTCTACCAAAATCGGTAATAAAACCTTTATCCATAAGGTTAGAACCAAAGGTAATTTCAGAAGTTTCGAACTCTTCTTTATCAAGTACTATTTGTAAAATTGCACTATCCAATAATATATCTCGGTGATTTGCTATAAATAAATAAGCTTTGTTTTTATCTAGTTTGTCGAGTCCACTATAAGTTAAACCACTTGAACTATTATTTACTATATGCCAAATGGCATGGCGCATATAACCTGTTTGAAATTCGTAGGGAGATTTTGTATTTAATGCTTTATTTATAATATCATCTTTGCTTAAAGAAGGGTATAAAAATGACATAGCTGCATGGTAGGACTCATGGTAGGCAATACGATTCATTACTTCTTCTGATTCGCTGTCGTAGTATGGACGCAAAGTTTCAAAATCAAATTCTTTTGCAAATTCACTTATAGTTTTAGGAGCATCAGATGTGTAAAATTTCATAATTTTTAATTGTTTTTTAATATAAAAACAAACTTATTTTCTATTATCAATAAAGGTGATTGGCTTACGGCTCATTTCGGGCATTTGCCTTTTACTAATGTTTTCGGGGCTTGTGCTAATAATATTAGGCGCTACTCGTAATTTTGCTCTAAAATGATCTTTTAAATCTTTTTCGAAGTTTAACGGTGGATTTATAGTTCCTATGTTTATTACTATTTCGTCGGTACCAATATCATTTGTATAAACTTCTACAATATAATTTTTTATATAATCTATTGTATTTAAAATATCGTATAGGGCAGGAGGGTACAAGCTTGTACCTTTAAATTTTATCATTTGTTGCTTCCTACCAATAATAGGACTAATGCGAGTAGTATGTCTACCACATTTACAAGTCTCATAATAGGGTTTACAAATATCACCAGTTTTAAAACGAATTAATGGCATGCCTTCTACACCAAGTGTTGTAACCGTTAATTCGCCTGGTTCTCCTTCCTTTACAGGTTGGTTGTTATCATCTAAAAACTCAATGATTAAAAGCTCTGGATTATGGTGCCCACCATTTCCAAATTCACATTCGGTAAATGCCGCACCCATTTCTGTTGAAGCGTAGGTGCTATATAATTTTAATGGCCATTTATCAGTAATACGTTTTCCAAGTGTGTTATAGCTAAAATCTTCGTTTCGGATAGGTTCGCCAATACATACTATTTTTTTAATAGATGAATTTTTAAAATCAATGTTATTATTTTCTGCGTACTCAATTAATTTTAAAATAAAAGAAGGAACTGCAATGGCAATTGTAGGATTTAATCTTTTAATAGTATCCCATTGAAATTCGGGCATTCCATTACCAACACGAATAACACCAGCCCCCATTTTTTTTAAACCTAAAAAGTAGGCAATGCCAGCCATAAAACGTCTGTCTATGGTTGTCATTAATTGATATATATCGTTTTTTGTACCTTGAGCAATTGTTAATGATTCATACTCATTACTGGCAAGCCTTTCAAGGTCATTATCAGTTAATACAAAAGTTAAGGGATCTCCTAAAGTGCCACTAGTTGTAACATAATCAATAATTTTATCAGCACTAACACAAATAAAATCTTTATTGTTTGTATACAAATCATCTTTAGTGGTAACTGGTATTTTTTTTAAATCATTTAGAGTTTTAATTTCTGAAATAGCAATATTGTTTGAAGCAAATAACTTTTTATAGTAGGTAGAATTTAAATTTACATAGTTAAGTAAATCTTGCAATTTTTGAGTTTGCATAAATTCAATAGATTCAATTTGACTATTTTTTGATTGGTTATCTGTGTGTGTCATTCGACTACTAAAATATTGATTTTATTCAAATTTACTAAATTCAATGCTTTTTATTGTTTTTTATTATTGAATTTATTACTGCTTTAATTTAATAAAACCAATGAAATTATTTGATAGCCTTTGAGCTTGGAAAGATTGCCCAGTAAATAAAGTTATGTAAATTACTGGTTAATAACGTTAATTATCTCATTTTTTACAACTATACTGTTATACTTTATTTCTAAAAAATAAGTATCGGGTGGTAAGTTATTTAAATTAAGCAATCGTTTGTCGGTTACTGGTGCCTCTACTATTTTTGCTCCAGAATAATTTTTAATGGTTAAATTATAAGTCAATCCATTGCCTGATTCAAATGTAATACTTCTATTATCAGGATGGTACATTAGAGCAATATTGTGAGATTGAACATTTTTATTAATTACAGGTAGTGATATAACAGAATCATTCTCGTACTTTTTTAAATCTGAAATAAAACGCTCTAATAATGGCTCAAAAATTTTATAGGTTTCATCGGTGTATATTGGAGTATCCTTTTTTTTAATAAGCTGCAGCTTATAGTTACTTTTAGTAGGTGATAAATTGCAACCATTTGTACATGGAGTGTAATAGTAAATGAAATGTCCTGCAGTTTCACCAGTTAATACATGAATGATTTTAAATTCTAATTTATGCCCTATAAAATTTTGTTTCTTTAATAATCTTGTTTCTTTTTTAGATAAATCTCTGTTAACTTCTGTTTTTGTTGCAATGTAATTAATAGGTTCAAAACCAATAAATTGAATCAATAAATCATCAATTAATTCCTTACTTATTTTTGAATTATATGTATTAAGTCTGTCTGTTGCATAAAGTGCAGCATTTAATTTTGTGCCATCAACAATAATATTGTTTTTCTCCAAACTATTGGTAATGGCTGTGTACAAATAATTTGTATAGAAAGATCCTTCTTTTAAATTAGGGTTTTCGGGATGTGTTTTTGGTAAAAAAATCATTGAACAATGTTGGAGGTTTTTCAAACATTGTTTAAGGGAAGGTTTGATGTCAACCACATCAGTTCTTTGTTTTAACACAATAGTAATACCACTTGAATTACTTTTTTTAATAGAATTACATGAAACAACAATCCATAAAACACATATATACAAGTAGTTAAATTTCATCTAATTGCTGTAATCATCCATTTAGTTAAAGATAATAATTGTTTGTTTAAAACCAATTTATCTAAATTTCTAAATGACTTATACTTGAAATGTATGTTGTTTTTTTAGTTCAGTTTTTATCATTTATAAGTGTTGTCGTCAATTTTTTAATTAAACATTTACACCAAATATGTAACCAACTAATGCAGATAATGCCATTGCAATTGTTCCCCAAACTGTAATTCGTATAATTGCTTTTGGAATACTTGAACCACCTGTTTTGGCTGCCATAGTTCCTAAAATAATGAGAAAAGCAATTGTAGAACCATATAGCCAATATTCCATTCCTTTAACAGGTGCAAAAAGTGTAACTAAAAGAGGTAAAATTCCACCAACCGT
>CALMMX010000199.1 GCA_937868545.1 uncultured Bacteroidota bacterium | reverse complement strand
TTCAACCAAAGAGACAGCTTCGGAAATTAAAGAAACCATAGAGCATAAAATTGATGATTTGAAAGGATCTGACGAGAAGAAAGCTTAATTTTAATTAAATTTTTTATAGCCCAAAATAATTTGAAAATAATTATTTTGGGCTTTTCTTTTTTGCAAACAATTTTGCTCCAAATATGCTATTATATTTTATTAAACTGCATATTATTTAGCACAAAAAAAGGCTAGCAAAATTGCTAACCTCTTTTTTATTAAATTTAGATTACTACTAGTAATAAATAGCTCTTCTAACTTCTGAAATATATTTAGAAAAACGAATTACCTGACGAGTATATCCATATTCATTATCATACCAAATGTATAATACAATGCTCTTTTTATCTGGAGAGATAATAGTTGCATTACTATCGTAAACTGATGGACAAGGGTTGCCAATTATATCTGATGATACTAATTCATTGCTAAATGCAAATTGAATTTGTTCTACTAACTCACCATTTAAAGCGTAATTACGCACAATTTCATTTACTTCTTCTAAAGTTACTTCTTTATTAATGTTTAAATTTAAAATAGCTAATGATACGTTTGGAGTTGGTACTCGTACTGAGTTTGCAGTAAATTTACCTGATAAATGTGGTAATACTTTTTTCAATGCGCTCTCTGCACCTGTTTCTGTAATTACCATGTTTAAAGCCGCAGAACGACCTCTACGGTATTTTTTATGGTAGTTATCTAATAAGTTTTGATCGTTTGTGTATGAGTGAACTGTTTCAATATGTCCTTTTTGTATACCTAATTCTTTATCTATAATTTGTAAAATAGGCATAATAGCATTTGTAGTACAAGATGCTGCAGAAAATATTTTTTGTGTTTTTAAATCAACTGTTTTGTGGTTAACACCATGTACCACATTTGTCACACTACCAGATGCAGGAGCAGTTAATAAAACTTTATCAATTCCTTTTGCTTGTAAATGCCTACTTAGTTCTTTATCATCTCTAAATACACCTGTATTATCAATTAATAAAGCGTTATCAATACCATAAATAGTATAATCAACATCTTCAGGGTTTTTAGCATCAATCATATGAACGGTGTGTCCATTAATAATTAAAGCTTTATTTTCTAAATCTTCAATTACGGTTCCAGGGAAATTTCCATGAACAGAATCCGTACGTAATAAATCGGCACGTTTTACAATTTCATTATCACTGTTTCCACGTGTTACAATAGCACGTAAACGCAATTGCTCACCTTTACCAGCTTGTGAAATAATTTCACGAGCAGCTAAACGACCAATACGTCCAAAACCAAATAATACTACATCTTTTGGAGAATGTGTAGTAGTAACATTTATTAAATCTTTTAATTTGTCATTAATAAATTCGTTAGCCGTTTTATAGTTTGTTTTTTCGTGTTGGTATTCAAAAGCTAATTTACCAATATCAATACGAGATGGACAAACATTTGTAGTTAATATAATATTTGCTAATAAAGCAGTATCACTAACCGTTATCGATTTTTTTACTATGTTTTTTGCATATAAGTGTAAGTTCATAATTTCACTTGCACTTCTATCTACTAATTGATTTCTAAATAAAATTAATTCAATAGATTTATCAAACCATAGTTTTCCTATAGCTCCAATTAATTCAATCGCTGCTTTTTCTTGATTTATCCAATCATTCAATTGGCTTTCATACGCTGCATTTGCTTTTTCTTTTATGCTCATACTTTTTTATTTATTGGTGTTTATTTATTTTATAAGTTTAATCTTCATCACTAATGTATTCACTACCAAAATCGGCATCATCACTATCTCCATCTTCATCATTGTCAAATAATTCTTCGTCTTCGCTTTCGGTTTCTTCACCTTCTTCACCTTCTAAGTGATTTAAATCGCCTTCATCAATTCCAATAGTATCATTTTTAATCGCTTGGTAAATTTCACTTTCATCTGCAATTTCTGGCTCATTTAGCATAGATGCTAGTAATTGGTCTGTTGTTAATTCTGTTTTTGCCATTGCAGTTTGTTTGTATTGTTTTGGTGCAGAACCAATGGTTTTAACACAAACAGGATAAATCATTTTTGGATTATCTGGCAAAATTTTCATTAACTCAATACAAAATGCCCATTTTACAGCTGGGTCAAATACATACATAAAACGTTGTCTCGGATTATCAATGTATTTGGCAATTTTTGTAGCCAACATTAATTTTTTAGGGGAAACATTTTTTTTAATTTCATCTGCATCTAACGGTAAATCTTCTTGTCTTAATGTGATTTCTTGGTCTTTTCGCCAGTAATCATCACTTACAAAAAATGAGGCTGCATGTTTTTTATCAAATTTAAAAGCGTCTTGTATTGCATTATGAAAATCATCAAATGTTTGTCCTGATAAAATTTCAATCTCTCTATAAATATCTTCGTTGTCTTCAACAAAAATTTTAAATTTATATACAGCCATGTTTATTTTTTTTTCTTAATAATGTTTATGTTTATTTTATTTTTTTTACAAAAGCGTTATTCATTTCAAAATTAAAATGCCATTCGCTAGGGTTAAATATTTTTGGCAAATAACGTTGGTATAATTTTAATCTTGCATTACCATTTATTTTATTTTGTTGTCCATTTTTTGAACGGTCCTCTTCATCATCTCTATCAATGGCATTAAATTCATACACATTTACTTTTTGATGTTGATTTATAAAATCTTTAATAATTACAACAATGGTATTCATTACTTTATAAACCTCACCACGGTTAGTAGTAACGTATTCATCACCTTCAAACTCTTCATTCACAACTCCAAAAACAATAGTAGCATGTAAAATATTATTCTGTCTTCTTCCAAAACGCACTTCATAGCGTAAGCCAGAGGTGGTTTCAAAATAATAGACACCTGCACTTTTAATAGCAGGATATTCTATATGAAATATGGAAGGAGAATTATTCAAAAAAAATATGTTTACTTTTTAAAACGATCCGCTAATACTAAATCTTTTCCTCCACCAGAGTAATCGTAAAATCCTTTACCCGATTTAACACCTAAATGTCCTGCAGTTACCATATTAACTAATAAAGGACATGGAGCATATTTTGGATTCCCAAAACCATCTTGTAAAACACGCATAATGTTTAAGCACACATCTAAACCAATAAAATCAGCTAATTGCAATGGCCCCATTGGATGAGCCATTCCTAGTTTCATAACAGTATCAATTTCTTCAACACCAGCAACGCCTTCATAAAGAGTAATAATTGCCTCGTTTATCATCGGCATTAAAATTTTATTTGCAACAAAACCTGGGTAATCATTTACTTCAACAGGTATTTTATTTATGTTTTTAGATAAAGTCATAACTGCATTACAAACTTCATTGCTTGTAGAATATCCTCTTATTACTTCAATTAACTTCATAACAGGCACTGGATTCATAAAATGCATTCCTATTACTTTATCGGCACGTTTAGTTACAGCAGCTATTTGAGTTATTGATATTGATGAAGTATTACTTGCTAAAATGGTGTTAGCTGGGCATAATTCATCTAATTGTTTAAAAATAGATAATTTTACATTTACATTTTCACTAGCTGCTTCTACAACTAAATCAGCGGTTTTTACACCATCTTCTAATTTTGTATAAGTGGTTATATTATTTAAAGTGGTTGTTTTTTCGGCTTCGGTTAAAGTACCTTTTGCAACTTGTCTGTCTAAGTTTTTAGAAATTGTTGCCAAAGCTTTTTGTAAAGCAGGTTCACTAATATCAACTAAACTTACATTGTATCCATTTTGAGCAAATACATGAGCAATTCCATTACCCATTGTACCACTACCAATTACTGTTACGTTTTTCATACTTATTTTAAATTATAGAAGTGTAAAACTAAATGCTTAGAGCCATAAATACAAATAGAGTTTTACACCTTTTTTTTAAGAATTGTGCATATTATTTTTGTGATAATTAGGCTATGTTTTCTTTATAATTAGATTAAAGCTTATATATTTGTCAAAAAATTAAATATTATGAATTTTCCAGCAGATTTAAAGTACACTAAAGATCACGAATGGGTTCGTGTAGAAGGCAATGAAGCATTTATCGGAATTACTGATTTTGCTCAAAAAGAGTTAGGCGATATTGTTTACGTTGATGTTACTACATTAGGCGAAACAGTTGCTAAAGAAGAAATTTTTGGTTCAGTGGAAGCTGTAAAAACAGTATCTGACTTATTTATGCCAATTTCTGGTAAAGTATTAGAAATTAATAAAGACATTGATTCTGCGCCAGAATCAGTAAATACTGATCCTTATGGAAAAGGTTGGATGATTAAATGTTCAATAGATAACGCAGCAGAATTAAACGATTTATTATCGGCTGATGCTTATAAAACATTAATTGGAGCTTAATTTTAAATTAAATACTCAAAAACCTTCTGCATCTATAATGTAGAAGGTTTTTTTATGAATATGATTTCATTTGTATATAAAAAATCACCTTGGTTGGCTGTTTGCTGGACAGCCATTATATTTATCCTTTGTTGCACTCCTGGTAGGTTTATTCCCACTACAAACTGGCTCGAATTACTAAGTTTTGATAAGTTTGTGCATGCTTCTATATTTTTTGGAATGAGTGTGTTATGGCTTATTACCTTATTAAAGTATAATAAAATTACAACCTTAAATACAATTATTGTTTTGGCTGGTTGTATCGCCTATGGTGGTTCTTTAGAAATTATGCAAGCAACAGTTTTTAGTCAACGTAGTGGCGATTGGCTTGATTTTATTGCGAATTCTTTTGGTTGCTTAATGGGCTTTTGGGTTTTTTCTAAAAAGAAATCCATTTTTTCGAATTTGTAGTTTTTTCAAAACTTTTTAACTATTAAATGGTTTTACCTTTTATAATAGTATTTTCGCTATCTCTTAAATTATAAAATTATGCATACATCAACTGAACATATTAAATGCCTTATTATTGGCTCTGGTCCTGCAGGTTATACTGCAGCAATTTACGCTTCTCGTGCCGATTTAAAACCTGTTTTATATACCGGATTAACACCAGGCGGTCAATTAACAGAAACTACTGAAGTGGATAATTTTCCTGGTTACCCAAAAGGAGTAACAGGCCCACAATTAATGGAAGATTTAAAAGCACAAGCTGAGCGTTTTGGAACGCAAGTGCGATTTGGTTTAGCTACTAAAGCAGATTTAGTAAGTAACCCAAAACGTATTTGGATTGATGAAACTACTGAAATTACTGCAGATGCAGTAATAATTTCTACTGGTGCTTCGGCAAAATGGTTGGGTTTAGAAAACGAAACGCGTTTACGTTTAAATGCTGGTGGTGTTTCTGCGTGTGCAGTTTGTGACGGTTTCTTTTATAAAGGACAGGATGTTGCAATTGTTGGTGCTGGAGATACAGCTGCAGAAGAAGCAACTTATTTAGCTAACTTATGTAATAAAGTATATATGATTGTTCGCAAAAGTGAAATGCGTGCGAGCAAAGCTATGCAAAACAGAGTTTTAAATACTAAAAATATTGAGGTTATTTATAATAGCGAAACACAAGATATTTTAGGAGCTGATGGAGTAGATGGGGCAATTGTTAAAAATACTTCTACTAACGAAACAAGAACCTTAAAAATAACTGGTTTCTTTGTGGCTATTGGCCATAAACCTAATACGGATATTTTTGCTGGACAAATAGATATGGATGAATTGGGTTATATTGATGTAATACCTGGTTCAACTAAAACAAAATTAAAAGGCGTTTTTGCAGTTGGCGATTGTGCAGATAAAACATACCGACAAGCAGTTACCGCTGCTGGAAGTGGTTGCATGGGAGCTTTGGATGCAGAAAGATATTTAGCAACTGAAGGAATTCATTAAATTTTAACAATTGGTACAGTAATTGTTTTATTGTAGCTAATTGTTTTTTTATTATTTTTAAACCATGTATTTTTTTCGACAAATTCTACTTTTTTGTGTATTAATATCCTTTTTAGATGGATATGCTCAAAGATTTTCTAATCAAGTGCCACAACTTAAGCGTTTTACTCCGCAAGAAGTTGTTGATCCTGACTATGGAATAATCATTTATAATAAACTAGTAAATATTATTGGTGGAGATTCTATTAGATATACAAAGGATGGCTATAACGTGCAAGGTTGGCAAGAAGATTTTTATGTAAGTGGTAAAACATTACATAAAGGTTTTTATGTAGATGGTTTTATTAAAATTTTCAAAAATTATTACGAAAACGGACAAATAGAACGAAGCTTTGTGAGTACCGACCCACGCCGTAGCAAAATGGATATTTATTATGAAGATGGAAAAGTAAGATCAAATATTGCTTATTTTGATGGAAATCCTCAAAATCAATATGATTTTTTTAGAAATGGAAGTCCTGAGTACATTGAAGAAAATGATAAGAACATTGAGTTTTTATTTAAGAGAAATTCTTTTTTTGAAAACGGTTCACCAGAATCTATTTTTGAATTAGTTGATAAGAAAACAAAAAAATACATTAAGAAAGAATTTTATGAAAATGGTAGAGTAAAAGAAGAAGGCTCTATGATTTTTAGAAAAGATTTGGGTGATTACCAAAAAGATGGTGTTTGGAATTATTACGATGATAAAGGCAAATTACTAAAAACCGAAAACTATTATAAAGGAGAGATTCAGTCTTAAAAATAATATTTTTAGTTTGAATTACATTTCATTTTCTTTATCCATAAAACCTTTTATAAAATCCGAGATTAAGTAAGCAATTAATTTCCCTGTTTTATTATCTGCTTTTATGTGTGATAATATTGGAGCTCCTTCCGCAATATGCAAATAAAGTGCATTTAATTGTTTTGCAGTTTGGTAAACGTATTGCCTTGCCTGCACTGGAGATATGCCACTACTTGTTTTAGCACTCGATGGTACATTTGTAATGGCATCTAAATCTATCTCAACTCCACAAACTGATTCCTTTACAAATCCAATGTTTTGATTGAGGGTTGAATTAAACGTTTTGTTTTCTCTTATAAAAACATCTTCGTAAGTGCTGTAATACAAAGCTTGTTTGTTTTTTTGAAATAACGAAATAACCTCATTTGTATTATATTGCTCGTGCATACAAAATACAGAGTATTTATTTAAATAGTTTTCGTTATAGGCATAACTAAAACCATTCCCGCTGTGCCTACCTTCTAAAGACCTAAAATCAGTATGTGGGTCGCAATTTATCACATTTATTTTTTGTGCATGTGCAATTGAACTAGCTTTAATTATCGGATAAGAATTATTATGTCCGCCACCAATTATAATAGGTATTTTATTTGCTTCAATTATTGGTTTTATAATTTCATAAACTCGCTCATCAACTTGTGTTACCAATTTTTTAAGTTCGTCAATATGACTTTTATTTTTTTGATTAAGGTCATTTGCTTTTTCTAATAAATCCTCCACTTGCACATGTCCTAAAACAAGACAGTTTGAACCATCTAAAAAATAATTATGTTGTTGATTTAAAAAACTATCTAGTGTTGGTTTCCAAGCAGTATGTGCGCCACCTCGTCCGTAATTAGCTCTTACGCCAATATCTTCGGGTATACCAATTAAAACAAATTTAGCAGAAGCTGTTTTTAATTCTTCTTTCCAGTTATCGGTATTATTAATTACCGAAACGGTCTCACCAATTTTGGTTTCATTAGCACGTTTTCGAGTTAGTTCGTTTATTATGTTTTGATTGTAAATAGATAAATAATTCATGTTGCAATGGTGTAGTTAGGAGTCAAAAAAAAACATTCACTTAGTAGTGAATGTTTTTTGAATTTAATAAGTAATATTTTACCATTCTTCTGAATTAACAGGCGTATCACTCGAAATTTTCATTGCTTCTTTTAAATCAGCAACAACTACAGCAGCATGCTTGTTAGCTTGGCTACGAATTTTTTTCCACATATCTGGAGATAATTTCATACTTCCACATTCAGGCACTTCGTTATTTACATCTCCACCAGAGTATTCTGCATTTTTAGAAACGTGTTTAATTTTCGAAATTGTATAACGGTATTTGCCTTCTTTAGCTTCAATACTAATATGCATTGTAAATGTACCTTCTACATCAGATTGGGGGTTTAATTCTTTTGGTTTGTATATAAATGTTACTAAACATTCTGCTTTTGTACCAGTAGTTACACCATTTGCTTTGGTGTATTTTGGAGTTTCAATTTTTACAAAATTTACTGCACGTTTCAAAATTTCTTGTTGTTTCATTGGCCCAGGAGCAGCACCATCAGCAGCAGGTACAGAGCCATCCGGATTTGGAGTTACAGGTTTAGGGTCTGCATCCATTTGCACAACTTCTTGTATTTTCTTTTCTTCTTTTTTAGGCTCTTGAGCATTTACGTTTATAGTAAAAAGTGTAAAAACAAGTCCTAACCCAATTTTAGTAAAGTTTATATTCATTTTAATTTTTTTGTTTATAGTATTCAATTGAAATGCCAAATAAATAGTTGATTACAATTATTAAGCGAAATTAATATATTTTAACATATTTACTAGGATTTACTTCTAACATTAAATTGTAAATCACATCAAAAACATCATCAGAGCTTGGTTTACTAAAATAATCACCATCAGAACCATAAGCAGGGCGGTGTGCTTTTGCTGAAATAGTTAAAGGCTTAGAATCTAGGTATTGGTAAGCACCTTGTTCTTCAACTACTTTTTGCATCATATAAGCTGTTGCACCACCTGGCACATCTTCATCAAAAAACACAACTCTATTTGTTTTTTTGATACTTTCTATAATAGTATGGTTAATATCAAAAGGTAATAATGTTTGTACATCAATTAATTCAACAGAAATGCCATGTTCATTTAATTGTTTTATTGCTTCTTGCGCAATGCGAATAGATGAACCATACGTTACTAAGGTTACATCACTACCTGATTGTAATGTTTCAGGAATTCCTAATTGTAATTTAAATTCACCAATATTTGATGGTAATTTTTCTTTTAAACGGTATCCATTTAATGGCTCTATTACTAAAGTTGGCTCATCTGCTTCTAATAATAAATTATAAAATCCTGCTGCTTGTGTCATATTGCGAGGTACACATACGTTAATACCTCTGCATGCATGCACAATCATTCCCATTGGTGAACCACTGTGCCAAACACCTTCTAAACGATGCCCGCGAGTACGGATAATAACAGGAGCTTTTTGCTTGCCTTTTGTGCGCCATTGCAAAGTTGCAATATCATCACTCATAATTTGTAAAGCGTACAATAAGTAATCTAAGTATTGTATTTCGGCAATTGGTCTTAAACCACGCATAGATAAGCCAATAGCTTGCCCCATAATGGTTGCTTCTCTAATACCAGTATCAAATACACGGTGTTCGCCATACTTAGCTTGTAATCCTTCTAAACCTTGGTTTACCCCGCCAATTCTACCCGAATCTTCACCAAAAATTAAAACTTCGGGGTGTTTATTTAAAATATAATCAAAGTTTTCACGCAATAATTCACGTCCGTCAACCAATTTTTCATCATTATAAATTGGATTTACTTGAGTTACATTAGCTACTTTTTCAACAGATTGCGAATATAAATGTGTGCTAAAGCGATCTGCGTTTTCTGAATTAGATTTAGCTAACCAGTTTATTAAACTAGTTTTTGCAGATGAATTTTCGTTTTTAATTAAACGTAATACTTTTTTAACTGCTGTATTAATGTCTTTTCTTATTGGTTCTTTAATGCCAGCTAATTCCGATTTAATACTAGCAATAGTTGCGTTATCTCCACAATCATTTAAAATAGAAATAACTTCAGCAATTTCTGCCTTTATAGGATTTAAATAAGCTGTCCAAGCTGCATTTTTAGCATCTCTTACAGCGTTTTTAGCGTTTTCTTCAATGTCGTTTAATTCTGATTCTGTAGCTAACGAATTATCTAAAATCCATTCGCGCATTTTTTTCACACAATCAAAATCTAATTCCCATTGTAAACGTTCTGCACTTTTATAACGCTCATGAGAGCCAGAAGTACTATGGCCTTGTGGTTGAGTTACTTCTTCTACATGCACTAAAACTGGCACATGCTCTTCTCTACAAATTTTAACCGCTTTTTCGTAGGTTTCACATAAATGTGGGTAATCCCAACCTTTTGTTTTTAAAATTTCAAATCCTTTTCCACCTTCTTCGCGTTGGAAACCTTTTAATATTTCAGAAATACTTTCTTTAGTTGTTTGGTATTTTTTTGGTACAGAAATTCCATGCCCATCATCCCACACACTCATTAACATTGGCACTTGAAGCACACCAGCTGCATTTATTGCTTCCCAAAATAAACCTTCAGAAGTAGATGCATCACCAATGGTACCAAAAGCAACTTCTTGCCCTTTATTACTAAATTTTAAAAATTTACCTTGGTGTAAGTTTTCGTTTATTTTATAAAAATGTGATGCATACGCTAAACCTAGTAAACGAGGCATTTGCCCAGCAGTAGGAGAAATATCAGAAGATGAATTTTTTTGATTTACTAAATTTTTAAAAGTTCCATCCTCATTTAAACTATGTGTTCCAAAATGCCCACCCATTTGACGGCCAGCGCTCATTGGGTCGTGGTTAATATCTGTGTGTCCGTATAAACCAGCAAAATATTGTTGAAGTGATAAGGCACCAATCGACATCATAAAGGTTTGGTCGCGGTAATAGCCACTTCTAAAATCTCCATCTTGAAATACTTTTGACATAGCTACTTGAGCTAATTCTTTCCCATCTCCAAAAATTCCAAACTTGGCTTTTCCTGTAAGTACTTCTTTTCTTCCTAATAAACTAGTTTGTCTGCTTTCGTTAATTAAACGAAAATCATTTAAAACTATGCGTTTAAAATCTTCAAACTTTAACCCTTTTTGGGTTGCTAAAACTTCTTGTTCCATACTGATACTGTAATATACAAATATATATTTTTGGGGGGAATTACAAAATTTATTTATCCTAAATTTTACTCTATTTAAGCTAAATTATAGCCATGCTAAAACAAAAGTTTAAGTATAAATTAATTTATTTACAGTCTATTGTTTTATAGGATTGATATTATATATTTACATAAATCATTTTTATATAGTTGGGTTTAAAACGAACATATTTTAGTAAATGGCAGAGTATTTTTACTTCTGTAGTTAAATTATATGGTTTTATTTTGGTTTTTTTCCTTGGTATAGTTGTAAAAGGTCAAGAGGTTATTAAGTCTAATACTCACCGTATTGCTATTTCAGACACATTTCCAACGCCACCCGAAAATATACATAGATTATTTTACATACAGCGTACCAGTAATTTGCATACTGTAATTTACGAAACCAATTATAATAAAGATAGCACCATAAACGAGTTTGAACCAGTAAAAATTTATTGGATAAGGTATGGAAATAAGGGTGAAATATTGCCTTTAACACCTGTGCAAAGGAAGTTTGCATATGGTGTAAATACCATGTTGGTTGATAAGGAAAAGAAGATGTATAAGGTAAATTTGGTTTCGTTTAAGAAATTAGATATTTATTTAATGCCTAGTAAAATTGGTAAACAATACCACGCTTATGTTACAATCAATGGTAAAATGAGTCTTTTAACCAAAATTTTTATCAGAATAGATGGTGGCACTTTATTTAACCCTAATGTTGATTATATTGAGGTTACAGGTAAAAATATTGTAACAAAACACAAAGTTGTTGAGCGTTTTAAGCCTTAAATTGCTTTAAATCCACATTTAATGGAACATCAAGTAGAGATGTATTTATAAAATTGGATACAAATGCTATATTTGTATTAAATTTTTAGGTTTAATATGGTTGATGTTTTTTTAACGTTTTTGTTAGTATTGTTAAATGGTTACTTTGTTGCTGCCGAGTTTGCATTAGTTAAAGTTAGAGCATCTCAAATAGATTTACTAGTTCAAAAGGGTAGTAAAAGAGCTAAAGTTACTCAACAAATTCTTGAAAAATTAGATGCTTATTTATCGGCATCGCAATTAGGAATTACCTTGGCAAGTTTAGGTTTAGGTGCTTATGGTGAGCATGTTATGAGTAAAATAGTAAGTTCTATTTTTAATAATTTGGGTGTTACCGTAAATGAACATATTGTTACTATTCCAATTGCATTTAGTTTAATTACTTTTTTACATATAACTTTAGGTGAACAAGTTCCAAAAATGTTTGGTATAAAGTATTCTACCGAAACGGCTTTATTTATTGCTTGGCCATTACGCTTGTTTTATTTTGTTTTTTCGCCATTTATTTGGTTGTTAAACAAATCGTCTAATTTAATTTTGAGGATTTTAGGTATTAAAAAAGTGGGAGAGGACGACGTACATACCGAAGAAGAATTACGACTTATACTTACTGAAAGTGAAGAAGGTGGCGCAATTAAGCCTAGTGAAAACGAATTGATTCAAAATGTATTTGATTTTGATGATAGGATTGTGAAACAAATTATGGTTCCTCAAAATAGAATTTCGGCACTTGATGTAGAGTTAGGAAGAACGGTAATGATACAAAAGGTAATTGATGAAGGTTACTCACGTTTACCAGTATACTTAGGAGATATTGATAATGTTATTGGTATTGTACATTCTAAAGATATTTTGAAAGCTGTTATTGATAATAAATTTAAAACAATAAGAGATATTATGCGCCCTGCACACTTTATACCCGAAAGTATGCATGTAAACAGTTTATTAAAGGATTTTCAAAAGTTGCACATACAAATGGCAATTGTTACCAATGAGTTTGGTGCAACGGCTGGAGTTGTTACCATGGAAGATATTATTGAAGAATTGGTTGGAGAAATACAAGATGAGCATGATGAAGAAAAACCAATTGTAGAAAAGAAAAGTGAAACTGAATTTATTGTTAATGCTCACAGCAGTATTGGTGATGTGAATGAAGCTTTGCCATTATCATTGCCTGAAAATTCTAAGTACGAAACTGTATCGGGGTTAATTAATTTTTTATGGGGACGCATACCAGCAGTTAATGAAAAAAGAAATTACGAAGGCTACGAGATCATGATTTTGCAACGTAAAAAACAAACTGTAGAAACAGTAAAATTGAGGGTTTTAGAAGAAAGTAAGGTTCAATAATTTTATTTATTTCTCTCTCAAATAAGTTTTTATTTAATTTTTTTTGATTTTCAAAGTTTAATAACTGTTTAAAAGCATTAATTAACTAATATTTTCTCAAAAATCAGCTTCCTTTTTCTTTTTTTCCTTGTATAAAATAAGAAACAAAAAAAGTCAAGGACGAAAGCCATATTTTATTTTTATTCGCTCGAAAAGCCTGCCCATAAATATCTATAAAAATAAAATTTCGCTCCTTTCGTCCACTTCCACCGCACTATTACCATCGTATGATAAAAGTGCTAAAGTATGATGTGATTTTTTGTCAATGAAAAAAGTAAAATATAAATAACTTTTAATTGAACTTTATTTATATAACTCTACCTTAGTTTCAACATCAGCTAAAATGGTGAAACGTTTTTCAATAGTGTAAATAGAACCTTTTAAGCTTTTAGAACGCCATTCGATGCGGTAATCGCCTGGTTGTAAATAATACACTTGTGATGTTGTTGTGTTTAAATTACAAACCCATTCCACATTTTTAGTATCTTTTAAAATACAACCATCTCCGTTATCTAAAGCTTTTACGGTTAATTTACCAGCACTTGGCACATCAATGGTATTTACTTTAGATTGCGTAATTGATACATTATTTAAATAAATACGAGGTAGAGTAAGTATTTCTAAATCATAATTGCCAACAATGTATTTTTCTTGTGTGCTCATTTGCTGCACATGCAAGGTTTGTTTATCAGCATTAGATTTTCTTACTATAATTTTTATTTTTTGATTAAAATTAAAAATACCTTCTGGGCGTTTTACATCCAATATACCTTGCGGTGCATCAATGCTTATAGTGGTATGCTTGCCTTGTTGTAGTTTTACATTATTACAAAATGTTTCAGGAATGGTATGTGCAACAACTCTGTAGGTAGGATAATCGTCAATGTATAAGGTATCGGGATTATAAAATCGGTTTAAAGTATGCACGTAATTATACATGTAATTACCAGTTTGTGCATTGTAAAATGTCATGTTTACATTTGTTTCTTCTGGTTTCTTTTTAATGTCTAATAGGTTTACTTGGCAAGTTGTTTTACTTAGTTTTTGTTTGGCAATAATAGCAGCAATGTTTGTAAGGGCTTTTGTATCGTCGAAATCGTAATAATTACCTACACATTCAAATGTTTTAATTTGCTCAACAGTTAAATCTATCCCAATAATAAAGGGTTTAAATACAATACCTTTTTCCATTAATTTTTGACGAGCCGCACAAGGATCTCCACCACATTCCTCAATCCCATCAGTAATAAGGATTATCATGTTATTGGCTTTTGCATCAGGGAAATCGTTAGCAGATTGAGTAATAGAATGTTCAATAGGAGTGATGCCTGTTGGTTTAGCCTCTGCTACTTTTGATTTAATAAGAGCAATATTGTTTTTACCAAAGGGAACAACTAATTTACTGTCTTTACAATCGCCTGGAGGGTATTTTACAGTATGGCCATACATTCGTAAAGCAAATTGTGTATTGGGTTGTTTGTTTAAACTATCAATAAATTTATAAAACATTTCTTTAGCGCCTTCAATACGTGATTTTGAAGAATGTTTTGTTTTCATACTTTTACTAGCATCAAAAACAAATAAAATACGAGTAATAGGCTTTTGTTGTTTTTGTTGAGCAAAAACATTGACAGAAAAAAATAATATGAAAATGAGGTGTTTCATTACTTGTATAACCCTAAAGTTAAAATGAGTTACTCATAATTTGCACAATTTTTATGAAACTTATTAAGAAAGAATTGCTGAAAGAATGGGGGATTAATTAAAGGATTATCATTCAATAATTATTTTATTTTCTTTTTTCCATAACGAAAGAGGCTGCTCAAAAGTCCAAAATCGTCATGCCGAACTTGATTCAGCATCTCAAGGGAGCTTGATTTTACTCGTCTCTAGATTCTGAATCAAGTTCAGAATGACTGTAAAATAGATTTTTTTACAGCATAATTTTAATTACATTATTTTGAATGAATAAAATTAATTAGTAATAAACAAAGAACTTGGAAGCATTAATAAAAATGGCAAAGATTTTAAATAGTCAAGTTCTGTGTATTCCAAACCTAATAATCTGATGTTATTGTAATAGGTTTGATGGTTTAGGTAATAAGTTTTTTCGCTTTGAATAAACCATGCTTTATCCCCAAGTTTTTGAGAAAGAAACCATTTTTCCAGTAAACGCGCGCTTCTGCCATTGCCATCATTCCATGGGTGTATTTTTACAAATACAAGGTGAATCATTGCAGCAAAATAAAATGTTTCTTCAATAGTTAAATCTAATTTCAATAATAGCTCAATGTCATCATAAAATTTAGCCATTTCTTTAGGAACTTCGAATGGAGTTGCTGCAACGTATTCTATTTTTCCATCGGAAGTGGTTACATACATGTTTTGTGTTCTTACTTTACCTTGGTTATGGTTGGCTACAATGTGTTTACTTAATAATTTGTGAGCTTCTGAAATAGTTTCTTTGTTTAAGGGATTATATTTTGCAAAAGTATATGCGTTATATAAATCATCTATTTTTTTAGTATAGTCAGGTAAAAATTCAATCCCGAATTTTTTATGTTTTATGTAACTATCTAATTCAATATCTTCTCCTTCTATTTTGCTTGAAAAAACAGAAGATACAGATGTGTAGAAACTAAAAGTATCTGTAGAAATTTCTGCGTCTTTTAATTTTGCATATGTTTCAGCTAAATTAGAAGGAACATTTTGTTTAAAATCTTCTAATAATGCTAGACTTAATATTTGCAATTCGTTAATCATAATTTAGCAGGACTGATTGTAAATATACAAAATCAAATTAATTTATGAGATTACTATTTAGTAAATGAGTTGAGCTTTAGCATTACCCATTTACTTTTTACAAAATTGGAATTGTTCGATGTAAATTACTATTAATCACTATTGCTCTGCACGCGACGAAGCCTTAGCTATTAGCAGCTGTAGTATTTTTTTTCAAGCAAAGTTTAAATCCTGTTTTCGTGTAATTTTTTCTTTTGATTCTGGGAAAAGGTCTGCGTACTTTTCCCAATTATTGTCAAGCTTTATTTTATAGTCTACATAGCTGATGTATATGAATTCAGTATTTAATTTTTTATTGTCGCGCTTACGTTGTCCTAATGTTCTTCCTGACGGGCAAGCACTCTCCCAAGGTATTTCAATTTCATATTGTCCGTTATCATCAGTTCTAACTGTCTTTGTAATACTACCAATTTTTACATTCAGGTTGACATTTTTTAATATTATTTTATTCGTTCCATATGCTGTACCTTTTATGAAATATGTTCCTGAACCACCTTTCGCAAAAGTTGAAGTTGTAAGAAATATAAAAAATAATAATGTCAGAATATGTTTCATTGTTGTCTGTTTAGTTCGATTCTTACTATTGCTGTTAGCTAGCTTATAGAGGTGATTTTATCCCCCCCAAGCTTACCAAATTTTGTGTATTGGCGCGTTTCACCATTCTTAGCTTTATATAAAAATACTCATTTTTTCTTAAACTTTCAAAGGTGCTAATTTCAACGTTAAAAACGCTCATTAAAAACCTACTCGTTGTAAATGAGGACGTGGGTGTGTAGTTATTTTATATACTCGTTCCAAACAGAAGTCCTAAATATTCCAGTTTATTTAATTCATTAATTCTAAATAATTCTATAGAGTCAGAACCGTTTATTTCTCCTTGGGAATAGGAATTTTGATATACAGTCTTTATAATAATTAAACTCTTGTCCATTGTGATTAATGGAACACTGAGTCTAAAATGAACTAATTTATTATTTAATATTTCTGCCTTCGAAAGAAAGTTAATCTTCGCCAAGTCAGAAAAAAAATCTTTGTTCCAATCAGAGTTTTTGGAGTTTATAAAGTCAAATTGTTGTTCGAGAAACTGGACCTCGTTTGAATTTTTGGTCAAATTTTTTAAAATTTGATTTTTGCTAAATCCGTCAAATTTTTCAGTTTCAATTTGATAGCATTCAGTATTTCTATGACTTAAAAGCAAAAATTTAATATAGTCTTTAACTAATAAATGAATTTGGTTGTCTGATATTTTGCTTGATAGTCTCACTGTCTTAATAATTACTGCTAATTAGCCTATAGAAGTAATTTTATCAACCAAGCTTACCAAATTTAGTGTATTAGGTTGTTTTACCATTCTTAGCTTTATATCAAAAATACTCTTTTTTTTAAAAACTTTCAAAGGCTCTAATTTCAGCGTTAAAATCGCTTATTTAAAATATTCTCGTTGTAAACGAGGACGAGCAAGTATAAATTAAAATTGTTATTTAGTTAAATTTTCAAATTTTTCCAACAAATTTGTTTTCTTTCCTTTGAATTCAATATACCTTATTCTTATCCCATTTTTTTTATAATAAAATTCAGTTATAATTCCTTTTTCTATTGGTTCATCAATATTTTCCTTTTGAACAACAGCTGTAATAAGTAGCGCTATAATTAAACTTTTTGGGACAAAATAAAATCCGTTCTCAAATTTAAGTTTTTTTTCGTCCCATATAATTTCATTTATAAATCCTTCATGCAGAATAGAACATCTCATTTCATATACTAGTTCAGCAAATTTTTTTCCATTCAAAAAGTTATTATATGGAATTTCGTCAATGAGAAACATTACTTTAGAAATCAAATCTAAATTATTCTCAATATACTTAGTAAATCGTTGCTTATTGGCATTAATGTTTAAAACTTTCTTAGCAGTTCCGTCAGTTGCAATAAAGGCCTGTATGGCAGAGTTGTCAAGTTCATTTTTTTGAAATTTTGCAATAGATTCATTTATTCTTGCTGCTATACTCATTTGATATGTTATATTGATAATATTTTAATTGTCTGTCATCGTTATTCATTACCACTTAGCTTTATGTCTTTTATTTGATTTAAAGGAGCATTTATTTTTCAAAATAGATTTTTCAATTCAGAAATGTCATTTATCTCTATACTAACAAAAAAATTATCCATTAGTGTGTGAAGCATTTTTTTATAATTTTCAAATTCTGTTTTAAGTTGTTCGAATTCCTTAATTGTGGCTTTTAATATGTCTTCTTTCTTTTTTGGATGGATTAATTTATCTCTCTTTTTTTTGAGTGAAATTAGATTACCAAAGTGATGGTCTAAATAATTCGATATTAATTCTGTTTTATTCCATTTAAAACATATATTCTTAAATGTCTTTTTGAATTTAACTTCAAAACGGTCGAAATCATCATATCCTTCATATGTATCAATTTCATTTAGCCCGTAAATATCTGATTCTATTAGCGAAAAAAAACTTTTTAATGTCGCTCGGAAAAGTGCATCAAATTTTATTTCATTATTTTGATAATTTTTAGTTAAAATGAGCAACTCTTCATAATCCTTTCGAATAATATTATGCCTTATTTGATAATCATTTAATGCTTTGCCAACTTTTCTAAATTCATCTGACTTTTCGTATTTCTTTAAATGTTTACTCATTAGGTTTTCTTTTTTAATAAAACATCCAAATAAGATTATCTTATCCGACCCTAACTTTATTATTATCCAAGTTAAGATCTTTTTTCAGTTTTACCTGAATAATTTAAAGTTACATTTTTTTCTTAAACTTTCAAAGGCACTAATTTAAGCGGTAAAACGCTCATTTTAAACGTCTTCGTTGTAATTGAGGAAGACAGTGTGATTATGCAATATTACTTTTCTTCATAAAAGTTTTTAAACTTTCTTGAGCAGTTTTTTGTACTTTATTTTTTAGTAAGGGAGTCCAGCCTAGCAATAATCCTGTAAAGCCTAATGCTTGTTTTGCCCATTGGTAAAAATTAAATGAATCGTTATGAGAAATTATTTTTCCATTTTCAATTATAAAGCTAGCATCAATTTTATTTATTACTTTATTTCCAGTTTTAGAAAATGTATAGTATGCATCCCAATGCGCTGTAACAGTATTATTAATTGCTTTAATGTCTTTAAATTCAATCCTCATGTCTTTACCACTGCTTATAAGCATTTGCCACATGGCTTTTACTTCTTTAGCATTTAGGTTTTTAAAAACAGCATCATTAAAAATAGCATTATCCGCATAACAGTCTTGCATGCCTTTATAGTCTTTGTTTTGAAAGCAAGTGTAAAATTGGCTTATAAGTAATTCGTTTGAATTCATAATAATTATGGAATATCAATGTACTTATGCGTTTGCAAAGAAATCATCCAACGAGGATTTGCCTTAACGTATTCTACTATTAAAGGTGTAATTTCATTTCGCTTACTCCATTCTGGTTGCAAGTATAAAAAACAATCAGGACTTACTTTTGCAGCTTGTTCTTCTGCCCAAATAAAATCATGTTTATTAAAAACTATAATTTTTAATTCATGAGCCGCTTTATAATTTTCTTCTTTTGGCAGCATTGTTTTTTTTGGTGATAAACAAATCCAATCCCAATACCCACTCAAATCATAAGAGCCAGAAGTTTCAATGTATGTTTCAATGTTTTTTTCTTTTAGCAATTTAGTAAGTTCTACTAAATTGTAAATAAGTGGTTCGCCACCCGTTACTACAGCAGCAGGCGCTTTGCTCTCTATTACATTTTCTACAATTTGTGTAGTAGGTGTTAATGGATGTAAATTAGCATCCCAACTTTCTTTTACATCGCACCAATGGCAACCAACATCACATCCTCCAATTCGTATAAAATACGATGCCTTACCAGTGTTAAAGCCTTCGCCTTGTATGGTATAAAATTCTTCCATTAACGGAAGTAGTTTACCTTCGTTTAATAATAATTTATTTTCGGGATTTAGTCCGCTTAGTTTATAACTCATTTGTTTTATGGATGTTTAATTAGTGTTTAGTGGAAAATAAAATTATTTATACTTACCTCTAAACACTTCTCAATCCTATAGACTCCAGTAAGTAAGTCCTTTAATTTTACCGCGGTACATACCTTTAATATCAACTAATACGCCTTTTGTGGCAAGTATACTTTTAAAGAATTTTTCGTCTAAGCCTTTGTATTCTTTATGATTAACAGCTACAATAATTCCATCGTATCCTTTTGCTAATTTATTTAAACCAAAACCATATTCATGTTTTAATTCATTGCTATCGGCATGTGGGTCAACAATTTCAACCTTTACACCAAACGATTTTAATTCTTTTACAATATCTGCTACTTTACTATTACGAATATCACTTACATCTTCTTTAAATGTAGCACCCATAATAAGTACTTTTGATTTGCTAATGTTTTTACCCGCAGCAATAATTTTCTTTACACAGTTTTTAGCAACGTAAAAGCCCATGCTGTCATTAACATAACGCCCGCTATTAATAACACGTGCATGGTAACCTAACGATTCTGCTTTATGAGTTAAATAATAAGGATCAACACCAATACAATGTCCACCAACTAAACCTGGGTAAAATTTTAAGAAATTCCACTTAGTACCTGCTGCTTCTAAAACATCATAGGTATTAATATTCATTTTATTAAAAATAATTGAAAGCTCATTCATTAAAGAAATATTAACGTCGCGTTGAGTGTTTTCAATAATTTTTGCAGCCTCAGCCACTTTAATGCTTGATGCACGGTGTGTACCAGGTTCTACAATAATTTCGTAGGTTTTAGCAATGTTATCTAAACTTTCTGCATCACAACCCGAAACTATTTTTAATATTTTAGTAATGGTATGTTCTTTATCTCCTGGGTTAATACGCTCAGGAGAATAACCTACTTTAAAATCTTTTACAAATTTTAATTTAGATTCTTTTTCTAAAACTGGTATACAATCATCCTCAGTACAACCAGGATAAACAGTAGATTCATAAACCACATAATCTCCTTTTTTAAGCACTTTACCAACTGTGGTAGATGCACCAATTAAAGGTTTTAAATCGGGTAGGTTATGCTCATCAATTGGAGTAGGAACAGCTACAATAAAGAATTTAGCTTTTTTTAAATCTTCTAATTTATGAGTAAATGTAATATCAGAATTTTCGAAATCTTTTTTAGTAAGTTCGTTACTTGGGTCAATTCCCTTGTTCATCATATCAACGCGTTTTGCATTAATATCAAAGCCAATTACTTTTACTTTTTTTGCAAAGGCTAACGCAATTGGTAAACCTACGTATCCTAGTCCAATAACTGCTATTGTAGCTTTTTTATCTAATATATCTTTATAAATTCCCATGTTATGTTTGTGCTTATATTCTTAATTATTTTAAAACAGTAGTTGGTCTTAATTCGTAAATACGTTCAATAATATCTACTACTTTAAGTCCTTCTAAAGCGTTAGTTGTAATTTTGTTATTTCCTTTAATTGTGTCAACAACGTTTTCAATTACATTGTGGTGATTATTTGCAGAGCCTTTGTATGCACCGTAATCATTTGCTGGATTAGTTTCTGCTAACACTGGCATGGTGTAATCTTTAATATTACATACATCTACCTGATCCATGTATTGGCCACCAACCTTAATGCTACCTTTACTTCCAACAATAGTTAACGATGATTCTAAATTTTTATCCCAAACCGCTGTTGAGTAATTAATACTTCCCATACCACCATTTACAAAATCAAAGCTTACAAAACCACTGTCTTCAAAATCGGTAGAAGTTTTGTGATTAAAATCGGCAAATTTTGCTTGTATATTTTTAATATCGCCAAATAACCAATACATAATATCTATCCAATGGCTAAACTGAGTAAATAATGTGCCACCATCTAGGCTCTGTGTGCCTTTCCAACCACCAGCTTTGTAATAGCGTTCATCTCTATTCCAATAGCAATTAAGTTGCACCATGTAAATATCACCTAAGGTTTTATTTGTAATGATATCTTTTAACCAAACACTTGGTGGAGAGTAACGATTTTGCATTACACAAAATACAGTCTTGCTATGAGAAAGTGCAGTATAAATTATTTTTTCGCAATCGGCTTTACTTAGAGCCATAGGTTTTTCAACCACAACGTGCTTGTTTGTTTCTAAAGCTTTTAACGAATGTATCGCATGTAAACCATTTGGAGTGCACACATTTATAACTTCAATTTCAGGATGTTTTTCAAGTAACTCATCAACCGAATTATAAAAGTTTTCGGTTAGGTTATCTAATCCTAATTTTTCTTTAGGAAGCACATCGCACACTGCAACTAATTCACAGTCGGGGTTTCTACGAACCATTTCTGCATGGCGTTTTCCAATGTGTCCTTGTCCTATTACTCCAAATTTTATTTTTGACATTGTTAGTTTATAGTTTTCAGTTTTTAGTTTCGAGCTAAAAGTTTCGAGTTTTTAGCTAAGAGTTTCGAGTTTATAGTTTTTTGATTCTAGTTTTCAGCTCGTAAACCTGTTCTAATTATTAATCTTTTATTGTATTATTAGTTTTAAATTTATTTCCTTTTATTGTTGAAGATCCAAGATACTTAATTAATCCTCCAATTATTTTATTTACTTCAATACTTTTGTTTTTTATTTCTTCAAAATTTTCCTCATTTATGTATCCTCTGTCCATTGCTCGATATAATTGCGACCGTAATTCGCTGCAAGAACCTTTTGATATCGTGAGAAAATGAATAAACTCTTTGTTACCATCTCTATCAAATCCTTCAGCAATATTATCCATTATTGAACCTGAAGAACGTAACATTTGATCTTTTAAAGCAAAATCACTTTTAATAGTTGAATTTTGTATTAAAGTGAAAATTACTTTATCAAGTTCTCTAGCTTTTTGCCATGCAATAATATCTTCAAAACTATTTATCATCATTAACACTAGAAACTATAAACTAATTTTCTCTCTTAACTTTTCCATTTTCTAAAAGATAAGTTTGCCCACTTTCTTTACAGGTTGCTTTCCCTTCTTTATCAAATTCTAAACGGTGACCAAATTCGCTCATCCAACCTATTTGTTTTGATGGATTGCCCACCACTAAAGCAAATGCTGGAACTGTTTTGGTAACTACTGCCCCAGCGCCAATAAATGCAAATTCACCAATATCATGTCCGCAAACAATAGTTGCATTTGCGCCAATAGAAGCGCCTTTTCCTACGTGGGTTTTAGCGTATTCTGATTTTCTATTAACTGCACTACGAGGGTTAATTACATTTGTAAAAACCATTGAAGGTCCTAAAAAAACATCATCGTCGCATATAACACCTGTGTATATTGAAACGTTATTTTGAACTTTTACATTTTTACCGAGCTTTACTTCGGGTGATATCACAACATTTTGACCAATATTACAATTTTCTCCTAAAGTACAATTTGGCATAATATGACTAAAATGCCAAATTTTAGTTCCTTTTCCTATAATACAACCTTCATCAATAAAGGCAGATGAATGGGCAAAATATTCTTTTTCCATAATAAATTTCAATCAACAAACTTAATAAAATATGCTTAAAAAGCATCAATATTTATGCAGTATTAATAAAAAACTTAATATTGTAGAAAATGAGTTTTAGATTAAATATTAAGTATTTTTTGGTTCATACAATTGGCTTTACAAATAAAGAGGCAATACGGGCAATTGAATCCAGAAAATTGATTGTAAATGGCCAAGTAATACAAGAAAACAGTGAGTTTAACGAAACCTGGGAAATATTTTATGATGGTGTTTTGCTAAAGCCAAATACACCTTATACTTACATAGCTTTTTATAAACCAAGAGGTATAGAAACTACTCATAATGCAGAAATAGCGGATAATTTAACTACAGTATTTACATTTGAAAAACATTTAGGATTTGCTGGTAGGTTAGATAAAGAATCGGAAGGATTATTGATTTTAAGCAATGATGGCAAATACATTCAGAAATTATCGAGTCCTAAGTATGAAAAAGAAAAGGAATACGTTGTTACAGTTAATAAACCTATTAGTGACGAGTTTTTGCAATTGATGAGTGAGGGCGTTGATATTATGATTTGTAAAACCTTGCCTTGTTATATTGAGAAATTAAGTGAGTTTGAATTTAAAATTATATTAACTGAAGGAAAAAATAGGCAAATACGCAGAATGTGTAGGGCTTTGGGCTATTTAGTTGCACAACTTATTAGAACCAGAATTGGAGAGGTGCATTTGGATAATTTAAAGCCAGGTGAGTTTAGAGAATTTTTACCTGAATAGATTTTATTTTTTTTACAAAGAGTTATAATAGTCTATAATTTCTTTTCTTGAATTTACTAAATCACTAATTGTATTTGATGATTTAGATTTTAATTGTAAAAAACGAATCATTCCCATTGTTTTTTTGCGAAGAGGCGAGAGGTACAAGCAAATGTATCCGCACAGTAAGAAAATTAAAATTACAAGCAAAGTTGTCCAACCTGATGTAACTATAAGATTAGAAACTATCAAAATTATAATGTAATTTAACAAGAATAATACACATCCAAAGCCCATGTAAAATGAGGCTTTAAATTCTACCATTTTAACTTTTTTAGAGGTAAGTAAATAAGTTATTTTGTAGGGTAAATAATTTCCAATTAATCCAACAATATAAATTGGGAAAGTTAAAGCAATGATTAAACAATTTATAAAAACAAAAATATAGTTTATTTTATTTTTTTTTGCTGGATTTATAAGCCAATCTTTAAGCTTATGTTTTTTTACTTTAGTTAAGTAGTCGGAAGTTTTTTGTGTGAGTTCAACAACTTTTTCAGGAGCAATATCTTCCGTTTTATTTATAGTTTGGGTTATAGAAGTAGATAGTAAAAAATCATGTTCTAAATTTGTAGCATCTAAATTTCTGTTTTTTATAAAATCATGTTTTAAAATGATTTCCAAATGCTTTATTACTTTTTCGCTCGAATGGTGATTAATGTGGACAATTAATTCTTTCATTTTAACAGTTAAATCTGCTAAAAACACATTCATTGTTTTTGCTGGAGCCTCTTTGTATGCAGCTAAATAATCGTTTACTAAAATTGGTTCGCCAATATTAAAAAATAAATCGCCTCTAAACTGTGATGGATTGGAGTAATTAACTCCTACTGGAACTACCGTTAAGTTTTTTAAATTTTGGTCAACCATAGCACCAAAAATCATACGAGGAACGCCTTTTTTTAAAGGACGTAAGCGACGTTCTTGTATACATAAACCTTCGGCATAAATAATTATTTTTTTATTATTACGAAGTAATCTGTTTACAATATTGTAAGTTTCATCATTTTTTTTGAGACCTTCTTTTCCTCCATCTTGAATCCTAAATATTGGAATAATACCTAAGCTTTGTAAAAGCCAAGTAACAACACCTTTTTTAAAGGCATCGCCTCTTGCTAAATACCTTACACGTGGAGGATATACAAGAGCCGAAAATGCAGAAGGATCCATAAATGCATTTGGATGATTCATGGCTAAAATAACAGGGCCTTTAACTTGGATGTTTTTTATATTTGATACTTTTGTTCGTTTGAAAAAAATAGCAATTACAAAACTCATGTAATATTTAATAATGTGCCAAAGCATAAAATTACATTGTTTTAAGTTCAGCAACTAGTTCCGTTAAAGCTTTTTTAGCGTCTCCAAAAAACATAGAACATTTTGGATCGTAAAATAAAAGGTTGTCAATACCTGCATAACCAGCATTCATACTACGTTTATTTACAATGATGTTTTTTGCTTTATCAACTTCTAAAATTGGCATACCATAAATTGGAGACGATGGATCAGTTTTAGCAGCAGGATTTACAACGTCGTTAGCTCCAACAATTAATACAACATCTGTTTGCTCAAATTCAGAATTTATCTCTTCCATTTCAACCATTTTTCCATAATCAACATTACTTTCTGCAAGTAACACATTCATATGTCCTGGCATACGTCCAGCAACGGGGTGAATAGCATATTTAACTTCAACGCCACGTTCTTCTAATAATAATTCTAATTCATGTATTATATGTTGCGCTTGAGCAACGGCTAAACCATAACCAGGAACGATTACTACTTTTTTAGAATAATTCATCATTACCGCTAAATCAGATACTTGAACATCTTTGATTGTTTTTCCAGCCATATCAGGTCCGCCAGCAGCTGCGGCACCGCCACCAAATGCACCAAAAATAACTGAGCCTAAAGGACGGTTCATGGCTTTACACATTACTAAAGTTAATAAAGTACCTGCACTACCTACTAAAATTCCACCCGTTAGCATTACTTTATTATCGTATAAGAATCCACCAAATGCTGCTGCTAATCCAGTAAATGAATTAAGTAATGAAATTACAACTGGCATATCTGCACCACCAATTGGTAAGGTAAATAAAATACCATACACTAATGCACAAGCAAATAATAAGTAAGCTAACATCATTGATCCACCTGTAAACGCAATGTAGCCTCCAAAAGCTAAAACGCCCACCATTACAATTGTATTGATGATATTATAAGACGGTAAACGAACAGGTTTACCCATTGTACCATTAAGTTTTAAATAAGCAATGATACTTCCTGAGAAAGATACTGAACCAATTATTAATCCTAAAACAATTGCAATCATAGTTCCTATTGGTGCAGAAACTGGTTGAGCCATTTCAACATGTTGGTGATATAAATGATTAAGTTCTATTAAAGAAATTAAAGCGGCACATAAACCACCCATACCATTAAACATTGAAACAAGCTCAGGCATTTTTGTCATTTGTACCTTTTTAGCAGATAACCAACCTCCAACGGTTCCAATTGCTATTGCACCAAATATACATCCATAAATTATTGGGTTTACAGCACCATTGTGTAAGAAAATAGTACCTAAAATGGCAATAGTCATACCCACAGCACCAATTAAGTTTCCTTTACGAGCGGTTTTGGCATTTCCCATCATTTTTAAACCAACAATAAATGTTACTGATCCAATGATGTAGCATATTTCTAATAAGTTTTGTTTCATATTTTAATTTGTTAATTTGGCCATTAGCCAATGTGACAATAATTATATAGTTGTTTTATTTAATGATTCATTAAAGGAATCTTTAAAAACAGTAATTTATTTTTTCTTAAACATTTCTAACATTCTATCAGTAACCACAAAGCCACCAACAACATTTAAGGTGCCAAGTAAAACTGCCAAAAAGCCCAATACTAAAGCCAAAATATTTGATGTATCAATGTTTAACATAACGTGTATTGCACCAACAATAACTACGCCATGTATGGCATTTGCACCACTCATTAAAGGAGTATGTAATACTGTAGGTACACCTCCAATTACTTCTATACCAACAAAAATTGATAATATCACAAAGTAAAATATCTCTCTATTTTCTCCGAAAAATGCTAATGTTTGTCTTATTATTTCCATTATATTTTATTTTATTAAGTTTTTTAAATTTGACTAGTTACCACATTTAGTTCCTTTGTGAACTATTAAACTGCCTTTAGTAATTTCTTCATCCATTTCCCATTTAAAACCATCTTTAGTAGCTAAATGGAGTAGGAGAGTCGCCATGTTTTTGGCATATAAATCACTGGCATTCATTGGTAATAAGGATGGCAAGTTACCTTCTCCAATAATTGTTACTCCATGCTTTTGCACATTTTTGTTTAATTCGCTACCAACTACATTTCCACCTTGCTCAACAGCCATATCAACTATAACAGAACCAAAGCGCATGCTTTTTACCATATCATCTGTTACTAACACTGGCGCTTTTCGTCCTGGTATTAGAGCTGTAGTTATTACAATGTCTGCTTCTTTAACATGTTTTGAAACTAATTCTTGTTGTGCTTTTAAGAATTCATCTGAAACGCCTTTTACATAGCCACCTTCCATTTTTACAGAAGAATCACCTTTCATTTCAATGAATTTACCTCCTAAAGACATTACTTGTTCTTTCGTTTCTGGTCTAATATCACTAACTTCTACAACTGCGCCTAAACGCTTTGCAGTTGCAATAGCCTGCAAACCAGCAACACCTGCACCAAAAATAACTACTTTACAAGGCTTAATAGTTCCAGCGGCAGTTGTCATCATTGGCATAATTTTTCCAATTGTATCCGCTGCTAACATAACTGCCTTATATCCACCTAAATTTGCTTGGGAAGATAAAGCATCCATTTTTTGCGCTCTAGAAATACGAGGCACTGCATCCATACTAAAAGCAGTAATTCCAGCTTTTACACACGCATCAACTAATTCGGGATTTGTGCCTGCCCACATAAAAGAAATAGAAATTGCATCTTTTTTTAGTTTACTAATTTCTTCAGGCAATGGCGCGTTTATTTTTAATAAAACATCTGCTTGGCTTAGTAAATTATCTTTTGATTCAATTTTGGCGCCTACGTTTGTATAGGCTTCATCAGAGTAAAATGAATTTAAACCAGCACCTGATTCTACAATTATTTCAAAGCCTTTTGAAATTAAATCTTTAACAACATCTGGAGTAAGTGCTACTCTGTTTTCTTTAAACTTGGATTCTTTTGCTACCGCTAATTTCATATGTAGATATTTATTGTTCTTTTTTATTTGTCATTCTTGCACTGAGTTTGTCGAAGTGTGATATACGCCTTATTATCATTAGTGTTTGTTTGCATCAAACTCTTTTTTAGTGGCTATTTCATATGTTTATATTATTTAAATTTTTAATCGTGTAGTTCGATATGAGTATTTTAATGTATTGTATCGCCAAATTGATAAAATGTGATTTTAATAAGATTAAATGTACATTTCATTTTAAATTATGTTATCCAAATTAAAGCATTTTTTTTAAATATTCAAATTTGAAACTTTAATAAAAACAGAAAACCCTCATTTGTATTTCAAAATGAGGGTTTTTATTATTAATTATTAAAAAATAATTATTTTGTTTCAGTTGCTTTTGTTTCAGCAGCTTTTTTGTCTTTGCAACAAGCTTTTTTCTCTCCACCTTTAGCATCACCAGAACAAGCTTTACCTTCAGCTTTTTTATCTTTGCAGCAAGATTTTTCACCTTTTTTGCATTCTTTTTTTTCTGTTTTAGCTTTATCGTCTTGGTTAACTGTAGCTGATATGCTTCCAACTAAACCAGTGAAAGCTAACATTAAAAATACTTTTTTCATTTTATATAAAATTTAAATTTGGTTTATAACTATAACAAATATAGAAATAAATTTCGCCTATTAATATGATAAATGATTGTTATTTGAATCAATATTGTTAAAAAAATGAAAATAGTTATTCGGTTTAATTTATTATATTAGTGTAACTAAATTAAACACTATGAAAAAAATCATACTATTTTCACTAGCAATTTTTGCTTCAAAAGCTTATTATTCGCAATCTAACTCATCATATTGGGAGGAAGTTAGTGAATCCAAAATCGAAATCACTGGAAAACGAGAAATTGTTCCTGAAAAATATAAAACGTATCATCTTAACTACGAATTATTAAAAAGTTCGATAAAAAATGCACCAAACGATAAAAATGTATTTATAAATAATTCATCAATTATTGTAATGCTACCAATGCCAAATGGAGAATTTCAACGATTTAAAGTAGTTGAATCACCTGTAATGGATGCAGATTTGCAAATTAGTTTTCCTGATATTAGAACTTATAGTGTAAAAGGGATTGATGATGAGTATGCAAATGGTAAAATTGATATTACCGAATTTGGTTTCCATGGAATGATTAGAAGTGTTAAAGGAGATGTTTTTATTGATCCATATTGCCAAAAAAATGTGTCGGACTATATTTCATATTATACTTCAGATTTTATTAAACCTTTAAGTGAAAGAGGTTTTTGTGAAGGTATAGTAGATGCTGATGGAATAAATTCAAAAGTTACTGCGCCATCTGCATTAATTTGTGCTGGTCCAAATTTAAGAACATACAGATTAGCAATTGGTTGTACTGGGCAATATGCAATCGCTGCAACAGGATTACCTTCTCCAACCACAGCTCAAATTTTAGCAAAAGTTGTAACTACTGTAAATAGAGTAGATGGTGTTTATGAAACAGAAGTTGCTGTAAGATTAGTATTAGTTTCAACAACCACTTTAACGTTATATTCAAAAACTGCTACAACAGGCGTAATTGCTCCAGCACCAACAGCTACAGCACAACCTTATACTGGTAATAGTAATGCTGGCGTTTTAATTGGTGAAAGTCAAACGATTATTACAAACCAAATAGGATCAGCAAATTATGATATTGGCCATACTTTTAGCACTGGTGGCGGAGGTTTAGCAAATTTAGGATGTGTTTGTAGCGCATCAAATAAGGCAAGAGGTATTACAGGAAGCCCATCTCCTGTTGGTGACCCTTACGATATTGATTATGTTGCACATGAAGTGGGACATCAATTTGCCGGAAATCACACCTTTAATAATTCGAGTTTAGGTAGTTGTGCAGGTAATAGAAATCCATCTACAGCTGTTGAACCAGGAAGTGGGATTACTATTATGGCTTATGCTGGTATCTGCGGTACTGATGATTTAGCATCAAATAGCATTGCATATTTTCATGCAGTTAGTTTTGATGAGATAATGGCATTTACAACTTCGAGTGGTGGAAGTACTTGTGATGTATTAACTGCTTCAGGAAACGGTGCTCCAGTAGTTACAGGAAGTGCTGCATTTACAATTCCTGCAAATACTCCTTTTATATTAACAGGTTCTGCTACTGACCCAAATGGCGACCCATTAACATACCAATGGGAGCAATTTGATGTTGGGCCAACAGCTAGTGTTTGGAATGCAGGAACAAAACCTTTTTATATGTCATATGCACCAACAACTGTAACAAGCCGTATGTTCCCTAAATTATCGGTAGTGTTAACAGGTAGTTTGCAAGCAACTAAAGGAGAATATACTCCAACAACTGCACAAACATTAAAATTTAGATTTACTGCCCGTGATAATAAAATGGGCGGAGGCGGAGTTTGTTCAGCAACAACTCAAGTTACAGTTAATGGTACTGGTCCATTTGCAGTTACATCTCAAAGTACTACTGGTATTGTTTATCCAGGGGGGTCAACTCAAGCAATTACATGGAATGTAAATAGCACAAATTTAGCACCTGTTAGTTGTGCAAGTGTGAATATTTATGTGAGTAAAGATGCGGGTGCAACTTTTACTTTAGTGTTAGCTAATACTTTAAATGATGGAAGTCAAAATATTACAATGCCAACATTACCTGTAACTAGTGCAACTTGCAGAGTTAAAGTAGAAAGTGTAGGAAACATATTTTTTGATTTAAATGATAAGAATTTCACAATTTCAGCAGTAACAGGTATTAATAATTTAAACGAAGCTAATCCTATTGGCCTTCAATTATCACCTAATCCATTTACTGGTTCTGTGAGAATTGATATTTCTTCTATAGCTAGTTATGATGTATTAAATTCTGAGATTAGAGTATACGATGTATTAGGAAATATTGTTAGAATGGAAAAAATTAAGTTAAGCGAAAATTTCTCAAAAACATATGATTTTTCTGAATTAGCAAATGGCTCTTATATTGTTGAGGTTACAGATGGTAAAAGAAAAGCTGTTGCACGTTTAATTAAGTTATAATATAATTCAAATTTAAAAGCCTGTAAGGATTTTCTTACAGGCTTTTTTTTTGTTTTTTTTTTTTTTTTTTTATATAACTTTTGTTTAAGCATTAACTATTTAAAAATTAAATAAATATTATAATGAAAATTTTTAGAGAAA
>CALMMX010000198.1 GCA_937868545.1 uncultured Bacteroidota bacterium | reverse complement strand
TATATAAACAGAGTAAGAAGCTATTGTGGATATGTAAAAACAAAATCAGGTAAAACACTAGCGTTTTCAGTGATTTTTAATAATTACGATTGTAGTGCTAAAGAAATGAAACTTAAAATTGAAAAGCTTTTAATAAAAATGGCTGATTTATAAACTTCATTAATTACTATAAGAATTATTATATTAGTAATATTATTTTATAAGCATCAAACAAAATCAAAATCCAAAAATGATAAAATCGCTCCTTACTCTAGTTTTATTTATTTTATCAAAGGATGTAATATGCCAATATGGTATTAAAAATATAGTTGCAAATAAAAATGGATTACCATCTTCAAATATTTATTCTTCTACCATTGATAGTAAAGGAAATATTTGGTTCTGCACAGATAAGGGTTTGAGTCAATTTAACAGCAAGGACTTTACAAACTACAATATTAGCAATGGTTTGCCTGATAATGATGTATTAAACATATTTGAAGATAAATATTGTAAAATCTGGCTAAACAATTTAAATAGTGAATTAGTTTATATTAAAAACAATAAAATATTCAATTCATCTAATGATGAAACTTTAAAAAAATTAAACAATATAGTAAACAAAAACAAGTTCTTTATTAGGCATATTTCACAACCATTAGGAGATACAATATATTTTTTTTCAAAATCAAATGTGTTTTATAAATATAGCAATGATGGGAATTCAGTTGAGAGTTTTATTAAAACGAAAAAACTAAGCATACATTTTTTATATGAATATAACAACAAATTATATGCAGTTACAAATAATGGAATTATTGACTTTTATACAGAAAAAGTAATTAATAAAATTGATTTAGAGACCAAAGCAAACATTAAGCACTTTATTACTCACAATGGCATTACATACTTCTTTAAGAACAATCAACTATTTAAACTAAACGGCAAAGATTTTGAAAAAATAATTGAACTAGATAACAATACCAATATAAATTGTTTGGAGTTTTTAGATCAAAATACACTACTCTACTGTTCCAATGACTCGGTTTTTAGATACCAAATTAAGGAAAACGAAAAAACATTTATTAAGGGATTATCAAACTTAAATATTAATGGAATACTAAAAGATTCTGAAAAAAATGTGTGGGTAACAAGCCTTAATTTTGGAGCTTATTTTTTAACCAACAACTCTTTAAACTTCCAAACATTTAACCCAAACAAAAACATAACTTCTGTAATTACTTATCAAAACAATTTATATTATGGAGATATAAATGGCATTGTTTATAAACAAAATATTAGTACAACTTCTATTGAAATTTTATTTAATCCAAATCCTAAAAATTCCATTTATACTATTAATAATGTAAAATCTTTAGGTGTTGATTTAAATCATGATTTATGGATAGGTTATGGCAATTTGCTAGTAAAATACAATCTTGACAGAAAGACAACTGAAACAAAAAAAGTTAATATCAAAAATATTGAAATTGACAGTAAAAATGAAGCTTGGATAACAAGTTATTATGGAGTAACAAAAATTACTAATCTAAATATTAATCAAATTAATGAATCATTTGATTATTTTAATAATGATATTTTCAAAAATTACAGATTCTATGGTTTTTGCGAAGATTCAATCTCTCATAATTATTACTTAAGTCACGATAACATATTCATTACATACAATAAAGGCATCATTAAACAAGATACATTAAATAGTAGAATTAGTTTAATAAAAACTAAAAATCATAATTTATTTTGGATACTTAATCAAGATAATGCCTTATGGATTTACAATAGGAAGGATTTTATTAAAATACCACTAGTAAATATTGATGGGACTTCAACTACATGTAATGACCTATTTATTGAAAATGATTCTACAATATGGGGTTGCAATATAAATCAGTTTTTTAGAATAGAAATCGACTTAAAAAATAGAAAAGTAAAATCCCTAAAAGGTTTTGATTTAGCAAATAATATTAATGCAAATAAAATATATTTTCATAACAATACAATATATCTAGCAACAGATATTGGTTTATTAGCAGTAAAAGCAAGCGAATTAAAAATTGAAAAATACAACATACCTATTTATGTTTCTGAAATAAAAATAAATGACAAAATTAAAACCTTACAATCTCGTTATATTTTAAACTATTACGAAAACAATATTGCCATTAACTATAACGCCATCTATTTCCAAAAATTTGGAGACGTAACTTATAGATATAAATTTATTGGAAATGATACATCTTGGCATTATACTAAAAACTCAACTCTTCAATTCCCAAATTTACCTTTTGGTAAATACCACTTTAGAATAAATGCTTGCGACAAATTTGGATATTGGAGTTCAAGATATGCTGATATATATTTTGATATTACCCCACCATATTATAAAACAATTTGGTTTATTGTATGTTCATCAATAGCATTAATACTTCTAATTTATTTATTCACCTATTATTTATTAAAAAGAAAAAACCACAAAAAAGAAGAATCACTAAAATTTCAAAAATCATTACTTATTGAAAAAGAAAATGCCCTCAATTTTAAACAAAAGCAACAAGATGCAGAACAAAAACTTTATGCAGCTCAAGTAAATCCTCACTTTATTTTTAATTCACTTAATAGTATCCAAGGTTTTATATTAAAAAGTAATCCAAAAGAAGCTTACAATTACATTGAAATATTTAGTTCATTAATAAGAAGTGTTTTAGTTAACTCAAAAACCGAATCAATACCAGTAAAAGAGGATATTGAGAATTTAAAAAAGTATTTAACCCTTGAAAAACTAAGGTTTGCAGATAAGTTAACCTACGAAATAATATTTGAATCGGAAATTCCAGATAATAAAAACATGCCCAGCATGCTGCTTCAACCTTATGTTGAAAATGCAATTTGGCATGGATTAATGACAAAAAAGACAAATGGTTTACTAAAAATAACCTATAAAATAAAAGAAAATTATATATTTATATCAATTATTGATAACGGAATTGGCAGAGAACTAGCT
>CALMMX010000197.1 GCA_937868545.1 uncultured Bacteroidota bacterium | reverse complement strand
AAACAAAAATATCCTAACGAAAAATAAAATGGTTTTGCATACTTTTGACACCCAAAAGTATGTTATAAAAGTAATTCGACTTTTTGAGGGACGACTAATTAATTTTTCTCATTCCATTCTTTTACCATCCAATAAGGGTCTAGCTTAAACTTTCTCCAATCTTCCATTAGTTGATTGTGCAAAGTGTCAATTTCAAATTTTATTACATCATTATATGCTTCATAATCTTTAGCATATAGTTCATGTTTTAACGTTCTTTCAATGTATTCTAGTAAATTAAAACAGGTAGTAAATTGTCCACATGCAATAATTGTATCTAGCATATTTGTTTCCCCTTCTAATTCTATATCGCTAAACCATAAAGTAGTCATTTTAGTATTAGCTTTTTCAGTTGCCGAAATTATTTCTCTACCTGGGTCAAGTAATTCTTCGTTAAGGTAATGGTGTTTTTTCTTTCTTTTAATTACCTCGCTAGTCATTAGTTTTTTAGCTGCATTTAAAACAATACGAGGTTTCCAAAATGGGTCACTAAATAGCCTTTCTAAACTCAACGAATTCATTTGTTTTATAAATACTTCAGATACTAGTTTTATTCCCGATCTACTTCTATTAATAAATAAATTGTACAAGGTTCCAAATTTTAATCTATCAAAGTGTAGTATACGCTTAAGTTCATAATCTGATACACCAAAACGTTTTGTTAAACCTGTTAAACCTTTTGAGAATACTAGAAGAACAACGGCAATTAAAAAACCTAATGTCCCTAATATAGAAAAGGCAATAGTTCCAAGTTTGGTATTTATATATATTGCAAATGCTAAACAAAAGAAGCCTATTGCAGCACTAAAAAATCCAAAAATTTGTAAGCTACCAAAATTCCATTTTCCTATGTATGGTATATGGTGTTCTGTACTTCTAATGTAACTATCCATGGTTGGTGCAGAAACATCAGAAACAATATATAAATCAACTGCTTTAGTGTCATTCGAACAAAATATTTTCTGTTCATTTTGATATTGTCTCATTCTTTTTTCAGAAGCAACAACAGCATCAATTCCTTGGTTATCGTATATAGAACCATCCATGATACCAATAGGGTAATCAATTTTATCGCCATCAAATGCATGATTTGGCAATAAGGAGGCATCTTTTAATTTAACAGCTTCGGGGTAATCAAAATCATCCGGAAAATTTATTGGTTCAAATCCAAATGGAAAACACGATGATGCTGCAATGATATCCGAAAACCTTACTTCTTTAGCCACTTCTAGCGGAATGTAAATCTTTCTATTGCCTATATTTTCATGTTTCTTATTTGTATTTTCGGTTTTGTAAAAGCAAAAAGGAAGTGCAAAGTTAAATTCAGTAGCATTAAAACAAATTTCTTTTAAATGGATTTCATTATCGTTCCATAACATGTCAAATGTTTCTGCTTCAAAACGTTTATGGTAGATGGCAGCAAAAGAGTTTATTAATGAACGCTGTTTGTCATCTTCCCAATTACTATCGTCAGATAAATAGCTTAATGCTTCTGTAGCTAAATCGCAATCTTTCATGAAACTATGAACACTTTTGTAGCAGTCTAGTATTGAGCCACCACGTTTTAATGTTGTGACGTATTTTACACCAACAAAAGAGCCAGCAGATACAGTAGATAATATTCTTGCTCGTTCTAATAAATTAATCCCCTTCCACTGTTTAGTAGATAAATATGTAATGGTTCCTAAATGAAAAGAGGTGGCTCTGTATCCTCCACCAGATAAAGAAATAGCAATGTTATCAAATGGATTTAAGGGTAATTTATATTTACCAATGTTTTTTAAATCATGTGTTATTTTAAATTCATTTTCCATAAGAATTTTTTATCACTGGTTTAAATTACAATTGTAAATAGTTTAAAAAGAATTTGGTAGTTAAGGTGATTAAATTAATTCGCTTTTATAGTGCATTGCATCAACAAGTTCAACGTTTGTATGGTAAAATGAGTTTATGGTTTTAATAAAAATATTTGCAAGTATTGCTTGTCCAAATGAATTTAGATGTAATCCATCTAAAGAAAATACACAATTGGAACTGTAAATTGCACACATATCTTTATGGCTATAATTTATTTCGTGTTTTAGTGTTTTCGAAAATGCGTGTACATCAACTAAACCTATGTTTTTTTCTTTTGCAATTAGCTGTATAGCATCATTGTATGAAGAAACAGCTTTTTGTATTTCTGAAATTTCTGATTTGTTTAAAAAATATTTTTTTGGAATAGGAGTTTTTCCTGTAAGGTATTTTTCTTTTTCAGGATCAAGTTGAATTTCTAAAATCACTAACTCGTCTTTTTCTAATTGCCTAATTCCTGTTTTTGGATCATTAACAATAAATGCATTTTCACCAGTATTAAAAGTAATACCGTTTTCTTTATAAAGTGAGTTGTATTCATCTATTTCATTAACGTCTAGTATAAGACCGTTATATGGTATAACTGTAAAATAGGGTATAGAAGTAATGTCTCCAATATTGGCAATAACTCCTTTAGCGCCATTTTTTGTAAGTTCATTTACAATTTCTTTTAAACTCGATATAAAACCTTCACCAATACCACCTTCTAATGGTGTTATTTTATCAAAAGTTCCACCCATCGAGGCATAAGTTAAGATATCATTATTGCCAATATATAAAGTAAAAAATGTTGGATTTAAGGCAAGAACGTCTGATAAAATTGATGCAGTTGCTGGATTTGATGCCATTCTTGTAAAGAAGGGATTAAAATTACCAAATCCATTATGTGGGTTTCCAACTCCAGGAATTACTAAAGAGGTGAGCTTAGCACTTGGAACACTCATATTATTAAATGGACCTTGTTTTTCAAAAACATTTTCTGTAAAAGCTAGTAAATCACCATTTGGAGCTAAGTAACTTGGTTGTAAATTATGTCCATCTTTTGTTTTTTGATCTAATACCATTCTCGCATTACCATAAAAACCAATTCCTACAGAGTTTTCATTCATCAATGGTTGTTTAAATTCTCCGCCACCAATTAATTTAAATTGTGCTGATAAAAAATTTGCAAAACAATTGAGTTGACCTTCTTGGTATAAGGCAGCGTTTGTGTATCCTGTTGTTATTGAATCACCAACAGCAACATATACACTTGTATCAATATTTGAATTATCTTTTTGAAACATTAGTAGGCTCGAAATTTTAGCACATTGTATTTTAAAATTATAAGAACTTTTTTAAATAAAAAAATTATTATTTACCTAATTTGAATTAGTTAAAGATTTCAAACTTTCTACATATTCCTTTTTTATATTTTCTACAATTGTTGCGCAAGGTAAAATGTCATGTATTAGTTCTGATGATTTACCTGCGGTCCATAACGTTTGGTAATTATTAGGAAGTACTGATTTTTCTAATTTTTTCATACCTCTAATTTGAACTAACATTTTGAACCATTTTTTTGTTTGGGAGTTATTGCTTAACCATTTCTCGAACCAGTTTTGAGTATAACCCATTTTTTTTGCTGCATCGTTATTTATTACTGCACAAGGTGTTCCAGATAATTTGGTTGTCATTACAATATCATCCATCCCTGATTTTACAATGGCATTTTTGTAACTATCATTAACACCTGCTTCAGTACTGGCAATAAATCGTGTTCCAATTGAAACACCACTTGCTCCAAGTACTTGTACCGACAATAAGCCCATGCCATTTGTTACGCCACCTGCTGCTATAATTGGCGTTTTCGGAAAATGTTCTTTTAAAGCAGGAACTAAAACCTGTAAAGGATTTGGTCCCGCATGTCCACCTGCACCTTGGCCAACAGCTATTATACCATCACATCCACTATCAATGCATTTTTTTGCATGACTAATATTTGTAACATCACAAAATACTTTTCCGCCATATTGGTGCGCTCCATCAATAACTTCCTTAGGATTTCCAAGCGAAGTAATAAAGAATGGCACCTTTTTATCTAAGCATATTTTAATATGTTTTGCTACAAGTGGATTTGATTTTTGGACTATTATGTTTACTCCATAACTTCCATTACATTCCTTACTAAATGAATTTAACTCATCTAGTATATTTTCCAGTTCTCCATCTTTTCTGTAATTGAGAGTAGGAAATGTTGCCATAATGCCGGCTTTCATGCCAGCCTTCATCATTTCTATATTACTAACTAAAAACATTGGTGCCATAATCACAGGAAACTCAATTTTTAATAGTTCTGTTATATTATTTTTAAAAGCCATAATATTTTTTTGATTTATTACAAATATACATTATATTTATGCATGCATAATACTTATTTGCTGTTTTACTAATCTTTTATTTACCAATTGTTATGAATAATATAGAAAATTATAGACTTTTCGATTTATTACACCACCTTAAAAGCATGCCTTTAAAGGCTGATGCGTTAGCTGCAAAAGAAGAAGGTGTTTGGAGAAAATATAGTACTCAAGAGTATATTGACACTGTAAATAATTTAAGTTATGCATTTTTAAATCTGGGTGTTAAACCAGGTGATAAAATAGGTTTAATTACAAATAATAGACCTGAATGGAACTTTGTGGATTATGCATGTTTACAAACTGGTAGTATTAGTGTGCCTTTATATCCAACAATTAGTGAGTCGGATTTGACACATGTAATAAAGGATGCTGGTATCACCTATTTTTTTGTTACAGATGCAAAAATGTATCATAAAGTAAAAGCTTGTGCTGGTAATTTAGAAATTAAAGAAATATATACTATTGATAGATGTGAGGATTTACCATGCATTAAAGATTTAATTTTAAAAGGTAAAGAACAGCCTAAAGAGGTTGAACTTGAGAAAATTAAAGCTTCTGTTAAAAACACAGATCTTGCAACCCTTATTTATACTTCTGGAACTACAGGAAATCCTAAAGGTGTAATGTTATCACATCATAATTTTATTAGTAACATAATGGCTACTTATTCATTATGTGATTTTAAGTTTGAATGGAGAGCTTTAAGTTTTTTACCTTTAAATCATGTGTATGAAAGAATGTTATCATACTTATATATTAGCTTAGGTATTTCGGTTTATTATGCAGAAAATTTAGAGAAAATTGGGGATAATTTAAAAGAAATTAATCCGCATATATTTGTAACAGTTCCTCGTTTACTCGAAAAAGTGTATGAGAAAATTGTTTCAAAGGGTTCAGAATTAACTGGTATTAAAAAAGCACTTTTCTTTTGGGCTTTAAATTTAGGGTTACGTTTTGAGCAACATAAAGCAAATGGCTGGTGGTATGAGTTTCAATTGAACCTTGCAAATAAAATTATTTTTAGTAAATGGAGAGAAGCTTTAGGAGGAAATATTGTTGTTATAGCTTCTGGAGGCTCTGCTTTGCAACCAAGATTAGCAAGAGTTTTTTTTGCTGCAAAAATCAAAGTTTTAGAAGGGTATGGTTTAACAGAAACTTCGCCTGTAATTGCGGTTAATAATTTTGATGACAATAATAACAAAATTGGAACAGTGGGTCCTGTAATTAGTAATGTAACATTGAAGTTTGCAGAAGATGGTGAAATTTGCGTGAAAGGACCAAACGTTATGATGGGATATTACAATTTACCTGAATTAACAGCTGAAACAATTGATGCAGAAGGATGGTTTCATACTGGAGATATCGGTATTTTAGAAGATGGCAAATTCTTAAAGATTACTGATAGAAAAAAAGAAATGTTTAAAACCTCAGGTGGTAAATACATCACACCTCAAATTACCGAAAACAAACTAAAAGAAAGTCGTTTTATAGAACAGGTTATGGTTATTGGTGAAAACGAAAAATTCCCTTCAGCCTTTATTGTTCCTTCTTTTGCTTTCTTAAAAACATGGTGCGAAAAACATAATATTCCTTATACTTCTGATGCTGAAATCATTAATAATGAACAAGTGAAAAACAGAATCATACAAGAGGTGGAAACTACCAATTTAGCACTTGCGCAATATGAAAAAATTAAAAAAATTGAGCTATTGCCAAAAGAATGGAGTATTGATGGGGGGCAAATGACTCCAAAGTTATCTTTAAAAAGGAAGGTGATCTTAAATGAAAATACACATGCCTATAACAAAATATATAAATCAATATAATTAGCCCAATTTAAAATAAAATAATATGCGTGCATAATAATTTTCTTATATTTGTAAGCTAATATGAGTAAAAAACACACCGAAACAATTGATTCTAAATTAAAAACTACCTGGCAGGTTGTTAGTAGAATGTATAATGCTGAAGCGGCATTACATGATTTAACTATTGCCATGGGTCATTTTTTACTTAACATAGATAGTCATGAAGGTTCTTATGGTTCGGATATTGCACCACTCTTAGGAATGGAAAGCACATCTCTTTCTCGTATTACTCTTTCATTAGAAGAAAAAAAATTAATTCAACGTATACCTGATAAAGTAGACAAACGAAAAATAAAAATCGTATTAACCGCTAAAGGCAAAATAGCAAAGGATTTGGCGAAAAATGTAGTTAGAAATTTTAACCAATTAGCAGTTGCAAATATTGGTAAGGAGAAAATTGAAACGTTTTTTAAAATATTAGATGAAATTACAGCGCTTGCTGAAGAACAAAATAAAGTAATAAAACAATAACATAAAAAAATGAAAAGATTAATTCAAAAAGTTGCGGTTCTGGGCTCAGGAGTTATGGGAAGTCGCATTGCTTGTCACTTTGCAAACATAGGTTGCGAGGTATTATTGTTAGATATTGTTCCAAAAGACACTAACGATGTTGAAAAAGCAAAAAAATTAACTATAGAAAGTAAAGTTGTTAGAAACAGAATTGCTAATGATGCTTTGCAATTTGCTTTAAAATCTAATCCTTCACCAATTTATTTAAAACAATTTGCTAATCGTATTACAGTTGGAAATTTTGAAGATGATATGTCTAAAATTTCTAATTGCGACTGGGTTATTGAAGTTGTTGTTGAAAACATCGATATTAAAAAAATAGTTTTTGCAAACGTCGAAAAATTCCGTAAACCAGGAACTTTAATTACATCTAACACTTCTGGTATTCCAATTCATTTAATGACAGAAGGTCGTTCTGATGATTTTAAAGCTCATTTTTGTGGAACCCATTTCTTTAACCCTCCGCGTTATTTAAAATTATTAGAAATTATTCCAACTAAACATACTAATCAAGACGTAGTAGATTTCTTAATGAATTACGGAGAACAATTCTTAGGTAAAACTACAGTATTATGTAAAGATACTCCTGCATTTATTGCTAACCGTGTTGGTGTTTATGGTATTATGGCATTATTCCATATTGTAGAAAAAATGGGATTAACTGTTGAAGAAGTTGATAAATTAACTGGCCCAGTTTTAGGTCGTCCTAAATCTGCTACATTCCGTACAGGTGATGTAGTTGGTTTAGATACTTTAGTAATGGTGGCAAATGGAGTAGCTCAAAATTGCCCAAATGATGAAGCTAAAGCTTTATTTGCTTTACCAGAGTATTTAAAGAAAATGGTAGAGAACAAATGGTTCGGTGATAAAACAGGACAAGGTTTTTACAAGAAAATTAAAAACGCTCAAGGTAAATCAGAAATTTACGCTTTAGATTTAAAAACATTGGAATACAAGCCATCTCAAAAAGTAAAATTTGCTACCCTTGAAATGACTAAAACGGTAGATAATTTAAAAGATCGTTTTAAAATTTTAATGGCAGGGAAAGATAAAGCAGGTGATTTTTACCGCGCTATTTTTGCTGGTTTATTTGAATATGTTTCTAATCGTATTCCTGAAATTTCTGACGAATTATATAAAATTGATGATGCTTTAAAAGCAGGGTTTGGCTGGGATTTAGGTCCATTCGAATATTGGGATGCTGTAGGTGTAAATGAAGGTGTTGCCATTATGGAGCAAGCTGGACATAAACCTGCTGCTTGGGTTAACGAATTATTAGCTAGTAATACATCGTTCTACAAAATAGAAAATGGTAATCGTAAATATTACGACATTAATTCTAAATCGTATAAAGTAATTCCTGGCACCGAAAATTTCATTTCATTAGAAAACATTCGTGAAACAAAAACAGTTTGGAAAAACAGTGGAGTTACTATTACTGATTTAGGTGATGGTATTTTAAATGCTGAGTTCCACACTAAAATGAATACAATTGGTGGTGAAGTTTTAGCAGGATTAAATAAAGCAATTGATATTGCTGAAAAAGATTATAGAGGATTAGTAATTAGTAATGAAGGTGCAAACTTCTCTGCTGGTGCTAATGTTGGTATGATATACATGATGGCTGCTGACCAAGATTGGGATGAATTAAACATGGCTGTAAGAGCATTTCAAAATGCAACTATGCGTTTACGTTATTCTTCTATTCCTGTTGTTGTTGCTCCTCATAACTTAACTTTAGGTGGTGGTTGCGAAATCTGTTTACATGCTGATAAAGTGGTTGCTCATGCCGAATCTTATATTGGTTTAGTTGAATTTGGTGTTGGTGTTATCCCTGGTGGTGGCGGAACTAAAGAGTTCGCTGTACGTTTAAGTGACTCATTAAAAAATGGTGATGTTGAAATTAATGCCTTCCAAGAAAGATTTTTAACGATTGGTCAAGCTAAAGTTTCTACATCTGCTTATGAAGCCTTTGAATTAGGGATTCTTCGTAAAGGAATTGATAAAGTTGTTGTATCTCGTAGCAGACAATTAGCTGAAGCAAAAGCTGAATGTTTATTGTTAGCTGAAGAAGGGTATACAAAACCAGCTCACCGTAATGATATTCGTGTATTAGGAAATCAAGTATTAGGAGTTGTTTATGCTGGTGCTGATGCTATGAAAAGCGGTAATTACATGAGTGAACATGATCAAAAAATAGCAGTTGAATTAGGAACTGTTATGGCAGGTGGTACATTATCTCAACCAACTTTAGTGAGTGAACAATACTTACTAGATTTAGAAAGAGAAGCATTTGTGAGATTATGTGCTGAACGTAAAACGATGGAACGTATCCATAGCATTATAAATGGTGGAAAAATTTTAAGAAACTAATTTCAAATAATAATCAAACTTTAAAATATAAAAAGATGAATGCATATATAGTAGCTGGTTTTAGAAGTGCTGTAGGTAAAGCAACAAGAGGAGCTTTTCGTTTTACACGCCCTGATGATATTGCAGCAGAAGTTGTTAAACATTTAATGTCTACTATGCCCCAAGTAGAACATGATAAAATTGATGATGTAATGGTTGGTAATGCTATGCCAGAAGCAGAACAAGGATTAAATATGGGGCGTTTTGTTTCTTTATTAGGATTAAATACTGATAAAGTTTCAGGTGTAACAGTAAATAGATACTGTGCATCTGGTTTAGAAACTATCGCAATGGCATCTGCTAAAATTCATGCTGGTTTAGCTGAATGTATTATTGCAGGTGGTGCAGAAAGTCAAAGTATGATTCCAATGGGTGGATGGCGTGTAATGCCAAATCCTAAAATTGCTAAAGAGCATCCAGATTGGTATTGGGGAATGGGCTTAACAGCTGAAGCTGTTGCTAAAGAATACAATGTTACTCGTGAAGAGCAAGATTTGTTTTCTTATAATTCTCATCAAAAAGCAATTGCTGCTATACAATCAGGTAAATTTAAAGATGAAATTGTTCCAATTAAAGTAACAGAAAACTACTTAGATGAAAACGGCAAACGTAAATCTAAAGAAATAATTTTTGCAACCGATGAAGGGCCTCGTGCTGATACATCAATTGAAGCATTAGCTAAATTAAAACCAGTTTTCGCAGCAGGTGGTTCTGTAACTGCAGGTAACTCTTCACAAACAAGTGATGGTGCTGCTTTTGTTATGGTATGTAGCGAAAAATTTATGAAAGATCATAATTTAACTCCTATTGCAAAATTAGTAGGACATGCAGTTGCTGGTGTTCCTCCAAGAATTATGGGTATTGGACCAATTGCGGCTATTCCTAAAGCAGTTGCTAATGCTGGATTAAATATTAATGATATTGATTTATTTGAGTTAAATGAAGCGTTTGCATCTCAATCAGTTGCAATTATTAAAAATTTAAATCTTGATCCTGCTAAAATGAATGTGAATGGTGGTGCTATTGCGTTAGGACATCCTTTAGGTTGTAGTGGCGCTAAATTATCTGTTCAACTATTTAATGAATTAAGACGTCAAAATAAAAAATACGGAGTTGTAACGATGTGTATTGGTACAGGACACGGAGCGGCTGGTGTGTTTGAACTTCTTTAATCCTTTAAACACCTGTCATGTTTTAAAAACCTGACAGGTGTTTAAAGCAAAATAATAATCAATCTAATTACTAAATACTAACTACTAAAATCTAATTAAGAATGACAACAAAAACAAAAGGCGGAGAGTTTATCATTAAAGAAACTAATGCACAAGATATTTTTATTCCAGAACAATGGACTGAAGAACAATTGATGATGAAAAAAACATGTGATGATTTCATCGATCAAGAAGTTATGCCAATTTTAGATCGTATTGATAGCCAAGAAGAAGGCTTAATGCCATCATTGCTTGTTAAATCAGGTGAATTAGGATTATTAGGTGTTTCTGTTCCTGAAAATTTGGGTGGACTAGGTTTCGATTTCGTAACATCAATGTTAACTACAGAAGTTTTAGGTGCAGGACATTCTTTTGCAGTTGCGTTATCTGCACACACTGGAATTGGAACCTTGCCAATTTTATATTATGGTAACGAAGAGCAAAAAAACAAATACATTCCTAAATTAGCTTCAGGTGAGTGGAAAGCATGTTATTGTTTAACTGAACCAAGTGCAGGTTCTGATGCTAATAGTGGAAAAACTACGGCAAAATTAACTGCTGACGGGAAACATTATATTTTAAATGGACAAAAAATGTGGATTACAAATGGCGGTTTTGCTGATGTTTTCACAGTGTTTGCTAAAATTGATGATGATAAAAATTTATCGGCATTCATCGTAGAAAAAGCATTTGGAGGTATTTCATTAAATCCAGAAGAACATAAAATGGGTATTAAAGGAAGCTCTACTCGTCAAGTATTCTTTAACGAGTGTAAAGTTCCTGTAGAAAATTTATTATCAGAAAGAGGTAATGGTTTTAAAATTGCTGTAAATATTTTAAATATTGGTCGTGTTAAATTAGCAGGTGCTGCTATTGGGGCATGTAAAAGAGTTGTTACAAGTGCTGTAAATTATTCAAATGAAAGAACTCAATTTGAAAGATCTATTTCTAAATACGGTGCTATAAGATATAAATTAGCAGAGCAAGCTATTCGTATTTTTGCTTCAGAAAGTGCTACTTACCGTGCTTCTCAAAACATTGAAGATGCAATACAAGCCTTAATTGAAGGTGGTATGGAAAAATCTAAAGCAATTTTAAAAGGTATTGAGCAATTTGCAGTTGAAGCAGCAATTTTAAAAGTTCATGGTTCTGAAACTTTAGATTATGTTGTTGATGAAGGCGTTCAAATTTATGGTGGTATGGGTTATAGCGCTGAAGCACCAATGGATAGAGCATACCGCGATTCTCGTATTAATCGTATTTTTGAAGGCACAAACGAAATTAACCGTATGTTAATTGTTGATATGCTTTTAAAACGTGCAATGAAAGGTGAATTAGATTTAATGGGGCCTGCACAAAAAGTAGCACAAGAATTAGTTGGTATTCCTGAATTTGCTGAATTAGACGAAACGTTATTTGCTTACGAGAAAAAAATGTTAGGTAATTTCAAAAAGGCAGTTTTATTAACTGCTGGTGCAGCTGTACAAAAATTAATGGCAACTTTAAGCAAAGAGCAAGAAGTAATCATGAATATTTCTAATATGATTATTGAAACTTACGTTGCTGAATCTACTTTATTACGTGTTGAAAAAATGGTAAGTATGCGTGGTGAAGAAGCGTGCGAAGTACAAATTGCAATGGCAAAATCTTATATGAATTCTGCATGTGATAAAATTTGGGTAGAAGGTAAAGAAGCTTTAAATAGTTTTGGTGAAGGTGATGAATTACGCATGATGTTAATGGGCTTAAAACGTTACACAAAACAAGATCCATTTAATGCTAAAAATGCACGCCAAACAGTAGCGCAAAAATTAATTGCAGAAAATAAATATTGTTTTTAATAAAAGGGTGGCTTTAATCATTCTTTGATTATCAGAGGATTAAAGCCACCTATTTAATTTAATTAATAATGAAATTATTTATATTCTTGTTTGTTTTTAGCTCAATTTTATTCTCTTGTAGAAAGAAATATGATTGTGATTGCACTAGCTATAGAGTTTTACCACCAGATTCGTATACTTATAGTGTTAAAGCTTATAAAAGAGAAAAAGCAAAGATTGAATGTGAAGATCCTCATGCTGCAAGAGCAGGTATTTCTTGTGTTTTAAGATAGTAATATGGACAATGTTTTTTTTGAAGGAAAAGTATTATGGTCGCAAATAGATTCTAATAATCATTTGCGCCATTCTGCTTATGCTGATTTTGGTGCTCAAGCGCGATTAGAAATTTTAAATAAATTGGGTTTTGATGCTAAGGTTTTAGCTGAATTAAAAATTGGCCCAATTTTGTTTAGGGAAGAATTAATTTACATGCGTGAAATTGCCCCTGGTGATAATATAAAAGTTACTTGCGAAATGTCTCATTGCAGAAAAGATGGTAGTAGGTATTCCTTTAGCCAAGCAATCTATAGAGGAGATGGCATACAAGCAGCTCAAATAAATATACAAGGTGCTTGGATAGATATTGAAAAACGTAAATTAACAGGCTTGCCTGCTGATTGGGCAGACAAGTTTATGCATATACCAAAAACAAAAGATTTTGTATTAGAAGAAGTACCAGTTAAAATTAATGAACCTGTAAAAAACAGTAATGATATGACAGAATTAGAACAAAAATTTGAAGATTCTAAAAAGAGAGTTTTAGAGTTAACAGAAAAACCATCTAACGAAAAAATGTTAGAATTGTATTCGCTTAATAAACAAGCTATTTTAGGTGATGCCGAAGAACATGGCGAAAAACCAGCAATGTTTGATTTTGTAGCAGCAGCTAAATACAATGCTTGGAAAACTAAAGCTGGTATGAGTAAAGAAGATGCTCAGCAAAAGTACATTGATTTTGTTGAAAGTTTATTTAAGTAGTAATGGACAAATTAAATTCTCTGGTTCAAAAAGCCAAAACCTCTAAATTTTATTTATGGTTATTAAACATGGTTTTGCTAAGAACGGTGCCATTTAATAAACCTCATAATTTAAAAGTTACACATATTGGTGATGAAGAAATTACGGTTACTGCTTATAACATTAAATCAAACAGAAATCACATAAATGGTATACATGCTTGTTTGCTTGCAACCTTGTGTGAATACGCTTCTGGTTTAAGTTTATTATTGCACTTATCGCCAAAAGATTATCGTATTATTTTAAAAACCATTCACATGACATATCACTATCAAGCAAAAACGGATGTGAACGTTGTTTTTAAATTAACCAAACAACAAGTTGAAACTGATTTTATTACTCCTTTAAAATCAACAGATGCCATGTTTCATGAATTTAAAGTGGATGTATATGATTTAGAAAACCATCACATTTGTACAGGCCTAATTAATTGGCAAATAAAAGCTTGGAAGAGCGTTAAATTAAGAAAGTAATAGTTGCTAAATTCCAGATTTTAAAATTATGCAAATTTCAGAAAATAGTTTAAAATGGTTAATGAGATTGTATCCACCATTGCTATTTCAAAGAATTTGGGTAAAAAAAATTCACAAAAACTTTTCTGCTATTGATGTAAAAATTAATAGAACCTTAATTACTTCAAATTTAGGGAAAGCAACATTTGGAGGCACCATTTTTTCGGCAACAGATCCTTTTTATGCCATGATGCTGGGCCAATTAATGATGCGTAAAGGACTCAGAATTACTGTTTGGCTTAAGAGCGCACAAATTCAATATATAAAACCTGCACGTAAAGATTTGTTTTTTACTCTTGTCATTACTGATGAAATAATACTTGAAGCAGAACGAATACTAAAAGAAGAAGGCAAATTTATTAAATCATTACCAATTGAAGTTTATAATAAAGAAGGCGAACTATGCGTAACTGCTTCCAATGAAGTGTACATTAGAAACCTTGATTTTAAAAAACAATAGAATACTCAAACTCCTTTTCATTTTACATTATTGT